>CANMSW010000022.1 GCA_947500275.1 Bacteriovoracaceae bacterium
CATGAGCACTTCAAACGTAAGAAGTCCGTTGTGATTTCCGATAAACAAGGCGGGCATGGCCGGACTCTCGGCCTGGTCGGGATCCTGACGGGGGACATTCTCCCATCCCGTCACTTCACACCGAAAGTAGTGATCGTAGAGGCCTTTGAGAAAAGGCATCACTTTACTGACAAAATCGGGGTCAATTCCCCGTTCAAGTTCCGCGAAATAGCGCTTCCGATCCCGCGCTGAAAGCTTACGCGCTTTTCTGAGCTTCGGCTTCGAGCTTTTCGCGTGGGCTCGCGCCATTAGATATCGTCCCCGCCTCCGCCGCGCGCCCAATCGCCAGTAATCCGGCAAGTCAGGAAGGCTTTGATGAATCCATCTAAGTCGCCGTCCAAGGTTTTCTCGGCCGTCGGCACGACAAATCCGGTGCGGTGATCTTTCACCATTTTATAGGGATGAAGGACATATGAGCGAATCTGTGAACCCCAAGCGATATCTTTCTTCGTATCTTCGATCGCTTGCTGCTTCTTGCGCTCTTCTTCAAGATGGCGTTCGTAAAGACGCGAACGAAGAACCTTCATCGCTAAATCTTTGTTTTTAATCTGCGAACGTTCTTGTTGGCAGGCCACCACAATCCCAGACGGATTGTGGGTAATCCGCACTGCCGAGTCCGTCGTGTTCACGCCCTGACCGCCTTTTCCGCCCGCGCGAAACACGTCGATTCGGAGGTCGGCCGGATTAATCACCACTTCAAAATCATCGTCGATTTCAGGAGTCACATAAACTGACGTAAACGAAGTATGCCGACGCGCATTCGAGTCAAACGGAGAAATACGCACGAGCCGATGGACGCCTGCTTCACTCTTCAACTGGCCGTAAGCAAATTCCCCCGAAATGAGCAGAGTCGCGCTCTTAATCCCGGCTTCTTCGCCCGGGAGAGCGTCCATTAACTCCACTTTGAACCCTTTATCTTGTGCCCAACGCTGGTACATCCTTAAGAGCATGTGGGCCCAGTCTTGCGACTCGGTTCCGCCGGCGCCTGCGTTGATGGTCAGGATCGCATTTTTGGGGTCGACTTCTTCGCTGAGCATCTTCTTGAACTCGGCCTGCTCAAATTGAGTAGCCAAGTCCACAATCATGCTCGAAACCTCTCGCATCGAATCTTCGTCATTCGCTTCGGTCGCGAGCTCCAAAAGAGCTAGGATGTCATTGTAGCCGCTCTCGAGAGATTTAAAACCGTTCACTTCCGACTCGAGACGAGACTTTTCTTGGGTGAGCGATCGGGCTTTGCGGTTATCGGCCCAGAATTCGGGTTGCGTAGAAAGGTCGTCGAGTTCGGCGATTCGGCGCTGTTTGACCGTCAGGTCAAAGCGACCCCCGGAGGAAGTCGAGTTTTTCTTTCATGGTCGAAAGACGCTCGCGGATTTCATGGGGAGCCAGGATGGCATGGCTAGAAACAGAAGTACTCATAATGGCTAGACAACTACCCCGCCCGGTACCCTGAGCGCAAGATAGGACAGCGGCGCCCCCGCGAAATGCATTTTAGAAATCCCGATTGCCAGACGGCAGGAAGCCTGTTGAGATTTCAATTGAGTGAAATCAAGCGCCCTTTTCCCCAGCTCCCCATCCCGACCTCAAATGAAGAACCTCATCGTTTTTCTCTTTGGGATTCTTGCGTGGATGGGAACCCCAAGCGCCCAGGCCATGGAGGTCTCACTCCGGGCATCGGGTCTCCAACTTCCCCTCGAGGGATATCAGCGCGGGGCAGCCTCGCTTCAAGTGGGCTTCGGCCCCCCCGAGGACGGGATCTGGTTCGCAGAGGCTGGCATCACTCCGCCTTTTAAAATTGCGGACTTCACTCAAACGATCCTGTTCACGTCATTGGGACACGAGTGGTCCTTTGCCAAAGGAAATTTTTTGCGTCCCTTCGCGGGCGCGGGGATCGGTGCCTACGCTGACCAAGTCCGCGACTCCGCCAGTGACGAAACCTCAACCGGATGGATGCCCGCCCTTGTGACGCGGGCAGGAGTTCGCATGGGGTCGAAATTCGGATTTCAACTTCTATTTGAGTGCCAAGCAGGTATCTACGACGTCGATCAATTGACCTCCTGGGTGATATGGCCAATGACCCGAATCACTGGAGGTTTGCATGTCGCCTTTTAAGCGAGCCGCCCACGGATTGAAAAGATCACTCGGCCTCATCACCCTTCTCATTCTGACTTCCGTTCCCGTTCACACGCCTTGGGCAGAAGAAGTCGGAGAAGTGTCTGTTCAGTTTCAAGGGCTGGGCCCAAACGCAGGGGGCGTCCCCGTCTTGGGAGGGCGCTTACGGTTTGGACCCTGGGAAGGATCCCTTCATTCATTCAATTCGGATGGTCTTGCGATCACGGGCGCCTGGCGCTCCATTTGGCGTGAAGGCTCCCTCTTGAGCCCAAGCCTCAATCTTTCAGTGCGACGATCGGCAAATGACATTCAGATGGGCCCAGGGTTAAGTTTAGCGCTGACTTTTCTTCCCATTGGACCCGGCCGCATCGGCGTTCGACTCGACAACGATCTGTTCTATTCGATTCAAAGTGGGAGCTTCGAACCCGAGTACTTGCTTGGATTCACTTACTTCATACCGGCGGGAGGCTCGCGATGAGACCCCCTCTGCGATCTCTATTGCTCACACTGGGAGCGTCCATCCTAGTCGCCACCACTCCTGCACTCGCTTCTCCGATTCACACTTGGGGAAGTAATACCATCCGTCAGCCCATTAGCGAAACCTCTCCGAATGTGAATTGGGCAATTGACACTTCGGACGCAAGCTTAGAGGCACTCGCCCAAGCTGCCGTTCAAAAGTGGCAGGACGTCGACTCAGCATATATCACTTTCACGCAAGTCGAGCCGAACACCACGGAAGCCATCCGCTTCACGATTCTCGATTCGCTATCGAACGCCTACGCCGGAGGACAAGCACTAGCGACTTGGAATGCGGACGGTGAAATCACAGAGTGCACCATTGAGCTTCTCGCTGCGGCCCTGACTTCTGGCGACACCGACTACCAAACGATGATTTTTGCCCACGAGTTTGGGCATTGCCTCGGACTCTCCCACTCCGTCTCGAGGAACGCCGTGATGAGTTACCGCGATCCCGCGGCTAACTTAACTGCGGATGACCGTTATGCACTGACACTCCTTTATCCGAGCGATGGGGTGTCTCTCCCACTTGGGTGTGCGTCCATCAGTAAGAGCCCCCCGTCTGCAACGGACGAAGACCCAAGGATCCTTTCCGTGCTTTTCAGTGCGTTGATAGCGGTTTTTGGATTCTTCGCACTCCGTTCAAGAAAGACTCACTTTTCCGAGAGCCAAGCGTGAACCCGAGGATATCGAAACCCGTCCTGGAAAAGAGAACCCGAGAAGCGAAAGCTTTTGCGGACGTGGCACTCCTTCAAGCGCAGGGGCTTCCCCTGATTCGGAAACAGGCAAAAACTTTTGGAGTCCACTCCCGTCAATGGCAAATGGAAGTGCGCCTCATTGACGCTCCAGAAATGACGAAGCTCAATTCGAAGTGGCGAAAGAAAGCCTACGCGACGGATGTTTTGAGCTTCAACTCCCCCGAGCTTTTCCGGAGGCAAGGGATCCTCGGGGAAATCATCATTTGCTGGCCCACCCTCAAGGAGCAGGCAAAAAAAGAAGGCCATACCGTTCGCCAGGAACTCGAAGTCCTGATCGTTCACGGGACCCTTCACCTTCTGGGCGTCGATCACGAACGAAGCCCCAAAGAACTTAAACTCCAAGCCAAACTGGAGCAGATCCTCCTGAAAGCAATGGGCTCGAGCGCACAAAGCGGCCTGATCGACCGAGTGAACCACGGGGCAATGCCGAGGCTTAAAGCGGTTTGAGGTGCTTCTGAAGCCTGGAAGTGCTTCAGCTTTTTGAGTGTTTCCGGGTGCTCCGTCCCCGAGTCTGTCCCCCCCCCGTGCTCCGTCCCCGGGAAACCCAAGAAAGTGGACGAAACCCGCAGCGGTTTAATGCGGTTCCGGTGCTTCGGTCGAAGAGGCCTCTAGCGCCATGGAAGGCGCAGCCCCGAAGGGGCGCAAGGAATCCAGGGATGGATGTGCCTCTTCGACCGAAGTGCCGGGAGCGCATCAAAGCACTGAGGTGCTCCGTCCCCGCTCGAAATCCCCGCTCGAAATCGCGCCGAACCACCCTGCCTTCCCCACGCGACTCATGGTAGCGTGAGCTCATGAGCACCGCATACGGCCCAGGTCCCGACTCCCCCGTTCATCCTCGCGAAGAAATGCGCCCGAAGCTTGAAGCGCTTCATTACTTAGTCGAAACCGTCCACCGACTGCGCGCTCCTGGCGGTTGCCCTTGGGATCAGGCTCAGACGCATCAATCCCTCCGCCAATACCTGATCGAAGAGTCTTTCGAAGTTCTGGATGTGCTCGATCAAATCGACTCACCCAAGGCCCTCGAAAACTTAACCCTCCGGGGTGCCTTCCGAGAAGAGTTGGGCGACCTCCTCATGCAGGTCGTCCTCCATTCAGAACTCACAAGCGAGTCCGGATCGTTTGATTTCTTCGATGTTGCCCAGAGTTTGGCCGACAAACTTGTCCGTCGACATCCCCATGTTTTCGGTGAAGTGAAAGCAAGCAGCGCGGACGCCGCTCTTCAGAGCTGGGAAAAGCAAAAGGCCAAAGAGAAGGCCGGAAACCTCGAAGCGAGCGTCCTGGATGGAGTGCCCCGCGGACTCCCCGCGCTTCAAAAAGCATCGCGCGTGATTGAGAAAGTCACCAAAGTCGGCTTCCAGTGGTCCGACTTGGAAGGCCCAATCGAAAAGCTTCACGAGGAACTGAAAGAATTTGAAACCGAGGCCCGCGACCTGACAGCCCGGCCCAAGGATCACCCTGATTATCCTGCGCTGAAAGAGCGGGCAGAAGCCGAGCTGGGCGATCTCCTCTTTTCGATATCGAATGTCGCCTACCTCATGAAGCTCAATCCCGAAGACGCGCTCCGTTCCACCCTGAACCGCTTTCAAACGCGGTTTAAACATATTGAAAGAAGATTGAAGGAACAGGGGCGTGGACCGGAGGATTCGAACTTAGAAGAAATGGATCGCTACTGGAACGAAGCGAAAGCGATCGAAAGAAAAGAGAAGCCCTAATCCTTCTGATAAACTTCAGGGGAAAGCTGATCCGCGCGAGATTGAATGTGGGATGAGTGCCCAAAGTCGACGCTGATTTGGAGTTTAGGCTTTGAGAGCTCTTCTTGTTCTCTTCGAATCTTTTCGCCGAGCTGATCCTGTAAAGTCGACTCTTGTGATACCATTTTGGCTACCTCCAGAAGGCGGTCCCCAACTTCCGGAACCCGATTGGGCTCGGCCGGGTAGGAAGTACGACTCTCAAGGAAATAGCAGTCCTGGCGGAGTCCCAAGATATTGCGAGCGGACCCCGGCGACCAATCGTTGATGCCGCACTCGGAAACAGAATTGAAGGCCGCTACGTAGCGAGGGTGCTCAGGAGTCCAACTCACCGAATGGACGACTAGATCCAATTCCCTTAGCCCAACCGAACGATTTCTCATTCTACCAGGCCCGTTTCTTTCCTCTCCACCAGGCAGCTCGAATGAACTGATTCGCACGAGGGTCCCCAAACGCTTCTCGCACCCTTCATCCAAGAAAACCTCCACCACGTCCGTCAATTCACCGCCCAAAAACTGCAGAAACCGTCTTCGGTGATCGACACACTCAGAACGCCAAAGCCCGTCTAAGGCTGAGCTTTTCTGTCGAGCATGGACGCCAACCAGGTCGGTCGACAACCCGATTATGAGAAGGAGAGAGGAGATGAGAGCCGGAGGCGCCCCCCCTCTTGGGGAGCGTCGAAAAAATGACATGAGAAAAGTATATCGATCATCAGCGACTTTGCGAAGCTTCCGTGTAACTTCTGGAGAGTAGTCGTTTTTCTTTGACCGTGTCAAAACGGACCTCTTACTCTTGATGAGGCAATCACCAGCAAAAGCCTGATTCAAACCCGAGCCGATCCCCATGAATACACGATCGGACTCAGACCCAAGGAGATGCATTCGTGAATAGGTCGAAAACTCTGACTCCCCTCTTCGCTCCCGCACTTGCTCTTGCGCTTGTAGCAAGCACTGCCGGCTGTAACCTTTTTTCGTTCATGGATGCACCTGGAAACTCGGATCAATACCTCTCTCGCGCTCGCGCCTGTTTCGATGCTGGCGATTATGAATGTGCGCAGGAGAATTACGGCAAAGTTTCTGGCGATAACCTCGACCAAGCGAAAAGTGAGAAAGCGTTCGCCATCCTCGCAGAAGAGGGAATTGAGCTCGGAGATTTTTACTCGGCTCTCACCGCGACAAGTAACAACGGCGGCAGCGGTACTGCCGTCAATACCCTGGCCGAGACGCTTTCCGCACGCTCCCCAGGAGAAGCGAAACGCCAAGCGATCTTTGAAGCGTACATCCTTGCAGCAAGCATTTCAGATGCAAGCACTGAACTGCGTGGGCTAACTCGCCTCGTCACCTCCATGAGCTTGATTGCGGAGATGCTGGCCGAGGGATCCGGCACCGACGGCGTCGTGAATCGTGCAGACTTGGTTTCGGATGAGGCGGCCTGCGTAACGGGTGCAATTTGCGCGACGGAGACGGGCTGCGGACCAAACTCAAGCTGGATCGACACCTCTACGGCAGACACCCTCACGCCCGACTGGGATCTTGAAGGCACCACCGATTTAACCGGAACCCTCACCATTCAAATGCTGCGATCCGGCCTCGCAAAACTCAATCAATCGTTTACAGAACTGGGCCAAGCAGGTGGCACAACCCAAGACGCATCCGATTTCGCAGGTCAGTTCGAGGGCATCGATGCAACCACCGGCGCCGCTATTTACAACCAGTGCTACATGCAAACTCTTCTCGATGCCGGAATCGGCCAGTAAAAAGAGGTGACCAAAATGAATAAGACAAAACTAATCCAGCTCTCGATTCTCACTTTGGCCCTCACTGCGAGCCTATCGCCTGCGAAGGCCGTCGAAAACATTTTGAGTTCCTACCAGAACCCGCGAATGGCGGGGATGGGGGGAATGAAACTCACCACAGGACTCTATGAAGAAAACTTCACCGGGAATCCTGCGCGTGTGACTGCGAACCCAAAATGGAAAGTTCAATTGGTGGATCTAGCGGCCGATGTGCAGCCTGAAGGAATCACTAATATCTCGAATGCGGCCTCGAGCGGAATTGAAGGTCTCACGGACTTAGCCGGAGACCAAAACCACCTCCGGGTTTCTCCGACGCTCTTAGGGGTCTATGTCCCCCTGGAGAACATGAGCTACGCGTTCGGTATCCAAGGCTCCCTTCAAGCTGATATCGGAATAAGTCGCGGGTTCCGCGTGGACTCCCAGATCATTGGCGACATCGGCCCGTCATTCACGGTGGGGCGGAAATTCCTCGAAAACAAGGAGCTTTCCGCTGGTCTCTCTGCTCACTATAAGTATCGAGTGGCTGCTCCTGACATCGCATTTACGGACTTTTTGTCCAATGACCTAGGCAACCTGATGGACAGCGCGGGTGAGGGTTCCAAGTTCGACTTAGACTTAGGTGGCACTTATATTTTGCCCTGGAAACCAGCGGACCTTGAACTCACCGTCGCTACGTCGGTCAGCAACCTCCTGGGCTCACAGTACTCGAGCGGACTTTCCCTTCTCGGAGCGACCAGTACGCCTCCTGAATCCTTTCGAACGTTTGGACTCGGGATCACTGCTCGCCAATCCGAAACCTGGAAATTCACGGACACGGCATTCGGAATCGAAATCCAAGACCTGGGTGCTAACGGCGAAGGGAGCTTCTTCCGACTTCTCCACCTAGGTGCCGAGACCCACTGGAAGATCATCGCCATGCGCCTCGGGGTCAATCAAGGCTACCTCTGCGCGGGCATCGGCTTTGACTTCAAAGCCGCCCAGCTCGATATCGCCACGTTTGGCGAAGAGATGTCTCTGAATGCCGGGGGCCGCGAAAACCGATCCCTGGCAGTGCGACTGGGCTTCCAGATTTAAGCACACTGCCCCGGACTAGTTCGAAAAGCCCTCGTCAGAAATCTGACGGGGGCTTTTTTTTCGCTCCCCGTATTGCCTTATCCCAGAATCTGACCGAGGGCAGGTGCGCTTCTCAGTGGCTCAGGCTGCAATCTGACCTGTATTCCGTTGCCTGAGCACCGCTTCGAACTCCCGGAGTTTCTTCTGAAGGTTTTTTTGAAGCTCGAAGGGCGTTAACTGACTCTTTCGGTTTCGCGGTACTCTGGGGGCGGACGCTGGGGACGGAGCATATCGCACCGAAGCGAGGGCGCGATTCCTCGGGATCGCTGGAGGATGTCGTCCGCGCGCATCGGGTGGAGCACGAAAGAGAGCGCTCGAGGTACGTGCCTTCTAAACCTACCCGAGTTTGCGCTCCCTCACTCCAACGACCTCCGAGGCCCCGCACCCCCACTTCGCGGTGAGAGCTCGCTGTACCCGGGCATTCCCCCTCGCCGCCCGATGAGACAGAGCTGATTCTTGAAGTTCGGGGACAGAGTTCGACGACGATCCGGCGAGCTCTACAGACTGATATCGGTCAGGACTGCAGGCGATGAAGGGGAGTCATGGGTTGAAAGGCCCACTTGGGACTGCAAACACGCGCAATCGCGGCATTTCCCCCAAGCGCCCTGTTTTCAGTTCAGGCCGAATAGATACCGGTTAGCGTCAATGAATCGGCAAAGTGCCCAGAGAGCGAGTCACCGCAGTGAGCGACGGTATCGGCCTGGTCTTGCTGTACGGCGGTGTGTTCACCGTATTCTAACCATTCAGGAAGTGCTGCCCTGAACTTAGTCAAACCTAGCATGCCCGTCTCCCGCCAAAGCCTGACGAGGTGATGAACCACCCCTTTTTCGTAGACGATATGCCGACCACAAGGACGCTTGGCGAGCGGCTCGACCCGCACGGTTAGATTTTGAGTGATCCAATTCGCTCCCCTGAAGCGGATGGAGGGTCAAACCTGACCCACCTTGCCCACCTTCATCTAAAAAGCGCATAGTTAAGGGACGCAACGTTTTCGCCGATCTACATGTAGGTGGGGAGCGCCAAAACCATATGTTCGGTTCATCCAAGAAATCATCATCCAGAGACAAGAGCCTTCAGGGAGTCATCGACCCAGACGGTCGACGCCTCAACGCGACAGCTACCGGAAAACGGGTCAAGCTGAAGCGGGCCGAAGCCGAAATCAAAACCCTAGCCTCGGATTCGGACACAGGGGACGACAGCACAACAGAAATTTTACCGGCACGTGTAATTTTGAACGAATTTTCCGATGCAGGAGTCGGGGTCTATACCACCGAAGCTCTCCGTATGGGGCAGGAAGTGGCTCTTACCATCGACGAACCTCGCCGGTTTTATATCACTGGCAGAATTGTCTTCTGCAATGAAGTCCGAACCGACTCGAAACTCCTCCAACAAATCACTTACCCTTGGCGGGCAGGGATTGAGTTCAACTATAAAACGGATGCTGAACGCAGCGAAGTGGCTGCTTACTGCGAAGAGCTACGGAAGAGCTGGCTGGGGGCCCTTGTACCGTCCATTATTCCAGGACCGCCGAAAGTCCAGCAACCTGTCGTATCAACTGCAGCCGCCGCCGAGGTCACCGCCGATCCATCGGCCGTCACCGAACCCGAAAAACAAGCAGCCTAATTTCTTGATTGATCAAAACAAAAGGGTCGAACCCGGCTCCGGGATCGACCCTTTTCATGATTAATGCAGAAGGCTATTCAACCAAATAGAGTCAAGAAATCGTCAAAATGGTTTTTCAACCTCGCCTTCAGACGAAGGATTGCTTGGGTATGCAGCTGACTGACACGTGATTCTGTCACGTCCAAAACGCGTCCAATCTCTTTCAAGTTCAAATCCTCATAATAATACAGAGAGAGAACTAAACGCTGCTTCTCGGGCAAATCGGTAATCGCTTCCGCAATCAATTTTTTTACGCCTGCGACATTCACTTCACTAAAGGGCGTGGAAGACTTCGAGCCTGACTCTCCTAGTCCATGGAGCGCACGCTTGTCGGCCTTCGAGAAGCTCGAAAGATCGTCATAGGAAAGGAGCGACACGCTCTTCACCTGATTGAGCATCTCGTGGAACTCCTCGCCCGAGATACCCAACTCTTCGCAAACCTCTTCCTCAGTCGCTTGGCGGCCTTTAAGCTGCTCAATCCGAGCATAACAGCGTTCGAGCTGCTTCGCCTTTTCACGAACCGACCTTGGCACCCAGTCCTGGGCCCGAAGTTCGTCTAGAATCGCGCCTCGAATCCGAAACTCAGCATAAGTCTTAAACTTGTTATCACGGGTGGCGTCGTATTTATCGATCGCATCCATTAACCCAATCACGCCCGATGACATTAAATCATCCAACTCGATATTCGCGGGCAAACGTGAAGCGATCTTCTGAGAAATGTACTTAATCAATGGGGCATACTCGAGAATCAACTTGTCTCGAGAGCTGTTCACGGGCGTGAAATCGTCCTTCACCAACGCATTAGTATGCGTTGCCTCCCGCTCCATCTCCTTTTGAAGATCCGCCTGAAGCTTCCGATCCTCATCCTCGTCTTCGCCAGCAGCCGCGCTCGCCTCTAGTTCTTCGGCCTCGTTGGATTCGTCTTCCAATAACCCAGAACTCACCTTACGCGTCGACTTCAGCTCGAGTTCAGAGTCCATATCATCGGACTCTGCTTCTTGATCTTGGGTTTTTGCCCTAACCGAGGGGGCTCGCTCTTTCAAAGCACTCGTGGGCTTCTTTTTAGCAGCGGGAGCAGGAGCAGACCCTGCGTTTGCCCGAGTTGCTTCTCTGTATTTTTGAATGCCTTGGTTCAACGCCATTTCCCCACCTCGTCTCATTTGAGTCTAACAAACCTAGCGAAACCGTCACCCACTCCGTCTCGATTCCCAGTGAAAAAATTCCTTTTACCATTCTTCACCGGGCAATCGATTCCGCTGTCAATTTTTGGACACTACAGTAATAAACTACTTTTATTTAATATTAAAACTCGAGATCCAGCACCAGCGCCGCCACCCGCTCAGGTGTTGCGGCCTCAATGTCCTCTGGGACTCGCTGTCCTGTCGCAAAAAACAGGAAAGGCAAACGAGATCTTACCGCTAAATTATAGAGGGTCCCGTAGGTGGTCGCCTCGTCAAGCTTCGCAACGGTGACCCCTTCCGGCTTGAACACCGAGAACCTGGAAGCTGTATCAGCGAGTTCGGTATCTCTCGTCGTCGCTGATACAACTAATTGGGTTCGGACCTCCGGGATGGTCCGGATCAATGTTTCCATCTCTTTCAAAGCCGCTGGATCCCGATGCGACCTTCCTGCGGTATCCAAAATTACGAGGTCCAAATTCTGAAAGTCAGTCATGGCAGCACGAAGCTCAGTCGCGTTCGCTGCTGCTCTAAAGGGAACATTCAGGACCCGAGCGTAAGTCGCCAACTGATCATTTGCGGCAACCTTATAAGAATCTAAGTTAATGAGACCGACCTTGAGCGGTGAGTCACCCATTTTCTTAACGAGAGCGAGGCTTGCGATCTTAGCAACGGTTGTCGTCTTTCCCACTCCTGTCGGGCCGACTACACAGATCACTTCAGGGTGGCCCTGAGAAGACTTCCGGAAGGGAAAATCAACCACTTTCACTGTCTGAAGAATTTCGCCAGCAATCTGGTCCAAAACCTGATCGGCATCCTGTACAATCCCACCAAGCTCAAACGCTACCTTCCGCAGGAGCTGAAGCGAGAACCTCTTTTCGATCCCGTTCAGGAGAAGGAGTTCGAATGCCTCTTGGAGCACCGGGCTCGTCAGCCCCTCCGCGCGAGCCGAGGAACGCGCTCCATCGGTAGCCTGATCCATCCCCCGATCTTCTTGTGCTGACTTGAGCTCCAAGACCATCCGCTTCAGTTGTTCAACGTCTGTGGCGACCGAGTTTCCCCCTTGGAAATTTCCGGATGCAGGGGCTCCTTTTGAGAGTTGCCCCGCCTGAGGCATTGACGTCGTCCCATAAAGCAAACCGCCCGCCGCGGAATCTCCTTGAGCCTTCGCCACACTATTCCCTGAAATTTCATCATCATCTTGTATGTCAATATAACGACGCTGTGTTTGCGGACGAGCGGACTGCGTGGATCGCTCACTTGTGCTAATACCCTTTTTCCGCGCGATTAAATCAGACTGAACCACCGACCGCGGGGTGGCGATCGGCATCGGCTTCGCAGCTGGTCCAGGGCGATATCCAGTTGGATCGGTACTGCTATTAGAGCCCATTGGCGCACTTTGGGCTGCTTTCCGTGCGCCACAACCGATCTTCACTTCATCCCGATTTCCGGCTCCCATCGCAGCTGCTAAGTGAGATTCCATCATTTCGTCATGAACTTTATTGTGGATTTCAGCCTGCTTCGCGGCCGGAAGTCCCTTAATTTTTTCCATGCCTTTTTGGCCAAGCTTTCGCTCAGTGACCGCGCGTTTTAAAAGCGAACGATCCGAAACAGCAGCTGTGATTTCAACGGAGCCCTGAGACATCAGTCCGAAACCACGCTTGTGCTTTTTGGTCTGCAGAATAATTGCCTCAGGCCCGAGTTCCCGCTTCACGTTCTCAAGCGCCTCTTGAAGGGTGGGGGCCTCAAATTTCTTAATGTGCATGTGACAACCTCACTGTTCCTAAAGTCTTCACAGGGATTCCCGGGGCTATTTCGTTGTGGGAGATAACCGAGACATTCGGAATGAATCGATCCAAAAGCTGTTTCAAATGGGGACGAATCAAGGGCGAACACAGCAGAATCGCTGCCCCCGCTTGCGATGCAAGCTCAGGCACCTGCGCATTTACGCCATTCACGAATCGCCGCACAAAGTCTGGATCGAGGGAGAGCTGCTGACCCGAGTCCGTCTGAATGATTCCAGCGGCAACAGTCTCTTCGACTGCACGATCGATGGTCGCCAACTGTAACTCGCCCGCATTTCCAGCAAGTTTCCGGGTAATCAGTCGACCTAACGCTCCCCTCACCTGCTCAGTCAACACCATTGGATCTTTACTGTACGGCGCAGCATCGGCGAGCGTTTCGAGAATGGTTCGAAGATCTCGGATTGAAACCCCTTCACGAAGAAGGTTCTTCAGGACCTTTAGGACTGAACCCAACGGAAGAAGCGTTGGAATAAGCTCTTCCACTACTTTCGGATGGGTCGCCTTAAAGGAGTCGATCAGCGACTGAAGCTCCTGACGTCCCAGGATCTCGTGGGCGTTTTGCCGGATCAATTCCGACAAGTGGGTTGCGATCACGGTCGAGAGATCCACCACAGTGTAACCGGCATAAGTGGCATCTTCTTTCTGCCGATCCGTGATCCAGATCGCATCGAGTCCGAAGGCCGGTTCCTTCGTGGGGACGCCAGCTATCGGATCAAGCACATTGCCTGGATCCATCGCCAAAAGATGGCCAACCATCAATGCTCCATCCCCGATCGTATTGCCTTTCAATAGAACTCGGTAATCCCCAGGCTTGAGCTCGAGGTTGTCTCGAATTCGGAGCGGCGGAACGATGATCCCAAGATCGAGCGCAAACTGTTTCCTGATATTCGTAATCCGCTCGAGAAGATCCCCGTTCTGATCACTATCGACAATCCCAATCAGTCCGTACCCAACTTCAAGCTCAAGCAAATCCACATTCAGCAGGTTCTCAAGCTTCTCCTGAACGGGTTTGAGTTTTTCAGAGTCGATCTTCTTCTTCTTTTCAGCTTCCTCTTCCGCCGTCTTTTGCGTGAGCGTTCGAGAGGTCGCGCCCAGAGTCAAGGCCAGCAGTAGAAACGGCACAGTCGGCATCCCTGGGACGAGTGCCATGACACCTAGAACGCCTGCAGAGACGCTTAAACTCTTCGGATTCTTGAGGAGCTGATTGGTGAACTCGTCAGAATACTTCGTCGTGCCGCCAGTACGCGTAACGATGATACCTGCGGCAGTCGAAATAATGAGCGCAGGAATCTGTGAAACTAGACCATCCCCAATGGTCAGCAACGTGAAGGTTTCAGCCGCCCGTCCAAGTTCCATACCACGCTGCAAAGTTCCGATAATGATGCCGCCAATAATATTGACTGCAACAATCATAATCCCGGCAATCGCATCCCCACGTACGAACTTGGAAGCACCGTCCATTGCCCCGTAGAATTCGGCTTCCCGTGCGATCTCACTCCGGCGACGGCGAGCTTCGTCTTCGTTAATGAGACCTGCATTCAAGTCGGCATCAATGGCCATCTGCTTGCCGGGCATCGCGTCCAACGTAAATCGGGCTGCCACTTCAGCAACACGGCCCGCACCTTTGGTGATGACGACAAAGTTGATGATGACCAGGATGATGAAAACGACTAAGCCGACCGCATAGTTTCCGCCGACCACAAACTCACCGAACGCCTGGATCACTTCTCCAGCGGCTTCGGTCCCCTGCTCCGCGCCACTTAAAAGAATACGGCGCGTTGTCGCGACGTTCAGCGCTAGCCTAAAAAGCGTGGTGATCAAAAGGAGCGAAGGAAAAATAGAAAAATCGAGCGCGCGCTGAACGTAAACCGAGGTCAGCAACAACACGATCGACATCGCAATCCCCATCGAAAGGAGCAAGTCGAGCATGAAGGGCGGCATGGGAATAACCATGACCGCGAGAATGGACACCAGGCCAACCGCCAGTGCGATATCGGAATTCTGAGTCAGACGATCGAGAAGACTCCTCATGAATCTCCTTTAAGTGCTAATTAAACCAGGTCAGCAAACTGCCAACCTACGACTTTCCAGGCATCCTGCCTTTGAGCCGGTAAACATAGGAAAGGATATCTGCAACCGCTTGGTAGAGCGCCCGCGGGATGTACTTCCCCACTTTGACAGTCTTGAACAAAGTCCGAGCAAGCGCCACATTTTCCACGAGGGGTATACCCGCCTCGATCGCAGTTTTCTTGATTCTTTCCGCCAAAAAATCGGCACCCTTCGCTACTACCTTGGGTGCCGCCATGGAATCCTTGTCATAAACGATGGCAACGGCAATATGAGTGGGATTCGTGATAATCGCATCCGCCTTACGCACGGCCTCCATCATCCGCTTTCGGGCCATATCCCGCTGCACTGCCCGGACGCGAGCCTTAAGCTGGGGATCCCCCTCCCGCTCCTTAAATTCCTGCTTCGCCTCTTGTTTGGTCATGCGGAGGCCTTTTCGGTACTCCCATTTCTGGAATCCGAAATCGACCAATGCGAAAACTCCAAGCACTCCGATCAAATAAACAAACATGCCCTTTCCAACTTCTCCCATTGCAGGAAGAAGCTGTCCTGGCTCTTGATCAAGATGAGCGGAGAGCCCTGGAATCCATCCCTTCAATACGGTGTAGACCACAGCGACGACTGCGGTCATTTTCACGATCAATCGCACAGCTTCAATCAACTGCTTCCCGGAGAAGAGCTTCTGAATGCCTGAGAGCGGATTCACCTTAGAAAAGTCTGGCGCGATTGCTTCGGTCGAAAAAATCGAACCCACCTGCGCGATACTGCCGGCCACCCCCAGAATAAAACCAGCTGCCGCAACCGGAATACCTAAAGCAGCCATCAGACGCAGGGCTCGCATGAGGGTCGCGGCGAGTACTTTGCTATCACTTAGGTTTTTCGAGGCGGTGAGATCGGTCTGAAAAACTTCTTTCATGAAGTCCATGATCTCTTGACCAAGAGAAGGACCCCAGCTCCAAAGTGCGGCTCCAGAAGCCAGAAGTACGACAAGACCCGTCAGTTCGCGGCTCTGCGCTACCATC
>CANMSW010000023.1 GCA_947500275.1 Bacteriovoracaceae bacterium
TCCTCGAAAGAGTGCTCGGGCTCCGAGAACTTCACCATCTCGACTTTTTGGAACTGATGCTGTCGAATCAGGCCGCGAGTATCTCGACCATAAGAACCCGCCTCACTTCGAAAACACGGAGAGTACGCCGAGAGGCGAATCGGAAGCTTACCTGGTTCGATAATCTCGTCGCGGTACAGATTGGTGAGGGGAACCTCGGAGGTCGGGATCAAGAAAAGCTCTCGATCCGCAGTACCCGTCTTTAAAAGATCCTCTTCAAACTTCGGCAACTGACCCGTGCCCGTCATCGAATCCCGGTTCACTAAGAAGGGAGGAATCACTTCCTGGTAGCCATGCTCGCGCGTATGAAGATCCAGCATAAACTGAATCAGAGCGCGCTCAAGAGTAGCACCTGCGCCCCGGTAAACGGCAAATCGGGCGCCCGAAAGTTTGCCGGCCCGATCAAAGTCCAAAATTCCAAGGGATTCGCCCAAACTCACGTGGTCCTTCGGCTCGAAGGAGAACTGTTTTGGATTGCCCCACTTTCGAACTTCTTGGTTTGCTTCAGCATCGACGCCGTTTGGGACACTGGAGTGCGGAATGTTTGGAATCCTTAAGCTCTCGTCCATGAACTTCTCGTCGACGAGCTTGAGCTCCTCATCGATTTTTTTGATCCGCTCACCGAGTTCTCGGGATTCTAGGACTTTTTTGTCAGCTTCTGCTGCAGCGGCGGGGTCTGACTTAGCCTTCCCTTTCAGTTGGGCGACCTCTTGCGAAACTTTGTTTCGGGTCGCTTTCATACCTTCGCTATCTCGAATGAGGGCCCGCCGACTTGAGGCGAGAGCCGCCAAAGCATCGATTGCTTCAGCCTTAAAGTTACGCCGTTTTAAGGCTGCGATTAGTTCGTCGACATTTTCCTGAAAGTAACGAGGGTCAATCATAGTGGAGACAGCCTAACAGAGCCTC
The DNA here is from genome assembly GCA_947500275.1 of Bacteriovoracaceae bacterium. Classification (GTDB taxonomy): domain Bacteria; phylum Bdellovibrionota; class UBA1018; order UBA1018; family UBA1018; genus CANMSW01. Next base: position 946 of record CANMSW010000023.1, read on the forward strand.
AATTTTGGAAAAAGGGGCTGTCTGAACAAAACTACTCTCCGCGCTGCTGTCGAGCCTTTCGGTAGGAATCGTCTGCGTTAGTCGTGTCGCCCATGGCTCTATAAGTATCCCCGAGCTTTTGGAAAATATCCGCATTTCCCGGGTCGAGCATTGCGGCGCTCCGATAGAGCGTCACTGCGATCGAGAGCTTCTTCTGGCTCACGGCCAAATCTCCCGCCAAAATTTTTGCATCCGATCGGCGTGGGTCCCTCTGCATCGCTTCGCTCAGGACCTTTTGAGCCTCATTCGCATCGCCAGACTTGAGAAGGCTCTCACCGAGACGCACCAAGGTCGGAAGTCTTCCAGGAAAGTTTTTCAACTCTTCCCTAAAGTGCTTCACCGCTCCGACAAAATCTCCCTGGTCGGAAAACAGCATTCCAAAATAGTGGTGAAGCATCGGGTAGTTCGGGTTCACTGCGTACACGAGCGCCAACTCCTCTTCCGCCTCCTTGAACTTGCCAAAGCTTCGAAAGATCATGAAACGCGCAATATAACCTGCGGGATCCGATGGCGTACGGGCCGAAAAGCTTTTGTAAGCATCCAAGGCACCCTTAATTGCCTCCTCTTTCTCCTTCCTTTTCTCGCGCGGAAGGAGATCGTAGTGCTTCTTTAACAGGTCCCCCTGAACCCGCCAAGGAGCCGGATAACTCGGATTCGCAGCAAACGCCTCGTCCAGCCGGTCCTGTGCCTTCTTCAATTCGCCCCGCTGGATTTCAAACTCAGCCATGGCGGTGAAAATTTCGGCACGCGCCCCAGAGTTGCGTCCAAGCTGTTCCTGCAGGTACTCAATCCCTTTCTCGTAGCCGCCGGTAGTACCCTCGGTATTCGCGATGGCCCGGGCGGTCCCAATAATCGCCTCATAGTTCAGAGGATCGAGCCGGAGAGCCATTGAAAAATAAAATGGGGCCTCTGCGTAATTCTTAGTTTCCAGCAAGGAGCGCGCGTAAGAGATATATACTCCCGCGTCGACCGACTCGCGGCCCATCGCCTTTCTATAAAACTCTTGTGCAAGCTGCGGCTTCTCCATCCGAAGGTATTTGTCCCCCTCAGCCTTATCGATCGCACTCTGGCCGACGGCCATTTTCTTGAATCGCTCAATGGCCTTATCGGCCTCAGAAAACTCAAACGTTTCGATGAGGGTGTGAATGTACTTCGACCAAATCGAGATATCGTCCTTCGACTTCTCGGTCGCGATTCGGTAGTTCGACTTAGCGAGCCCAATCTCCCCTTGAGCGCTAAAAAGATCCCCAAGCTCGACAAATGGAATCTCAGAGCCCGGATTGGCGCTACTCGCTTCAAGGAGCAGACCCTTTGCCTTCTCGACTTCCCCTTGCTTCAGGAGACGTTCCGCATCGATGATTGCAAGGAACATCTTGGCCTCGCGTTGCATTTTCGGTGTAGGGTCTTTCGTCCGCGAGCGCAGACGGTAACTTTCAAGAATATACTCCCGATTCGAAGGATCGAACTTTTTCGCTTTATCAATCGCCTTGAGTGCGGCCTCAGTGCGGTCGAAGTTCACATTCACTCGCGTCATGAGAAAGGAGGCGCGCGCGATTTCAACTGGGGTTAGCAACTGCTCGTTCGAGTAAAGAAAGTCGAGGTGGGGTGTTGCTTCGCCGTACTCGCCCTTTTTGATCAGAATCTCTGCCAGCCGCAGCCGAGACCTTCCATGCCGAACCTCAAGCTGAATGGCCTTTTTATACTCGGAGGCGGCGAAGTCCTGCTGCCCCACGGACTCTGCCACTAACCCTCGCAAATAAAAAATCCGAGGAGTCCGTATTTCCGAGTCTGGAATGTTACTCAGGAAGTTTGCGGCCTCATGAAACGCCCCGCGCCTCTCTGCGGCAAGCCCACTGAGATAATTGAGATAGTTATTCAGCTTGGCGAAACCTGGATTGGCAATACTTCCGACCGAACTGAACTCTCGAATCCGCAGCGCAGCAGCTTCGGGCTTACTCGTAAAGATAAAGAATTCAACCTCGGGAATCAGCGTCTCCAGCAGGCTAACTCCCGCGGATTGCATCCGCTGAAGCTGCCGGAAGACCGCGCCCGCATAGGCCTCGTCACGTTTCGAGACTTCGACCAGGTTCAAGTGGGAGGAGACCAGCATCGCCTGGGCCCTGATGTTGTTTTTATCAAGCTCTGCGGCCTGACAAGAAAGCCTCAGCGCCTTCCGATATCCCTCGATCGTGTCAGACCAATAAGCCTTCAGGGCCTCGTTGTAGAGAGTAAGACTTTTCTCGGGCTCTTGAGTCTCTCGAATCTTAGGTTCGCACGGTTCAATCAGAACGAGCTTAAAAGGAACTCGCACCTCGGGGCTTGGATTCAGTATTTCGTAGAGAACTGCACAGATGCCCAACAAAATGACGCCAAGCTTGAGTGGCTTAAACCACTTCGGCTCAATCCGAAGTGGGCCACGGGGCGGCGGCGCCCCTGGCCCCGTGGGCGGCGCGAGCACCGAGCCGAGCTCCTCTCGGGAAATCATCTGCGTCTTTTCTTGAGCTACGGCGGAAGGCTGCGAAAACACGGAGTGGGCTTCGGGGGCTTTCGAAATCTCTACAGGGTACAATGATTCGCGCGGAATAAGCTCACCGAGCGTTGGCTCGACGACTGAAATTCGTGTCTTCTCTTCTTCCTCATCAAAGGAGCTGGCTTCCGCTAGTCCGCCTAGAACAAGGGTTTTTTCCTCTTCTTCTGAAAGAGGCTGGGGCGTCGCTAAGAGAATACTATTTTCACCTAAAGAAGGCGTGATCGGCTCCACCGCAAGGAGCGCTGCTAACTCAGGCACGTCGCGAAAACTCACCCACTCTTTCGCCGGGAGGACGCGAACGATCTCACTTCCTGTGATATGACGCTTTTTGATCAGAAGAATGACACGGTCCAGGGCGAGGGGCCCTAGCACCCGACCGGAAGCGAGGCGAATTCGATAACTTGCCGCTAAGTCTTTCGGGTCGTCAGCCATCTTGATTAGTATAGGACAGAGTTAAAAAAAGTGCGCACCGGACTCATCATCCACGTGCGCACTTTTCTATTAATTTCAGCAAAAACGGCTGAATAACCTAGTTCTTCGTCAAAGACTTGCCACTGCCCGGCGAGCCGCCGAAATCATCTTTGCAGGAATGACTCCCATTTGAAGGGTGGCAAAGACCATTCCGAGAACTGCAATCGCAGCCCAAGGCGAAACGCTCCGCTTGTCGCTGCCAGCTCCGGCTACGGGCTCACGCATGTACATGAACACTAAGACGCGCAGGTAATAGTAAACGGAAATGGCGCTGCAAAGCACACTGATGACCACGAGAGGAATCTCGCCTGCTTGCACCGCTCCGTAAAAGAGCTGATATTTAGCGACGAAACCAGCAGTCGGAGGCACACCTGCCATCGAGAACAAGAACACTGCCATGGCGAGGGCCAGCAGGGGATGCTTCCTCGAAAGTCCGGACAAATCTTGTAAGTTCAGACCGACGTCGTCCTTGGTCGCAAGAATCGAGAGCACCGCGAACGCGCCCAAATTCATTGCGGCATAGGCGACCAGGTAAAGAACCACGGAGGCGTAACCGTCGGCTGAGGCCGTGCCGGTAATCATTCCAACCAACAGATATCCAGTATGGGCAATCGACGAGTAAGCCAGCATGCGCTTCAAGTTGGTCTGGGTTAGGGCGACGACGTTCCCAATGACCATCGTCAATACGGCGCATACCCAAAGCACATCATGAATATGACTTTGAATGACGGCGGTAAGGCCCGAGCCATAACCCAAGCCCAAAAACACTCGAAGGAAAGTAGCAAAAGCCGCGGCCTTCAAGCCCGTGGTCATGAATCCAGTAACGGGGACTGGAGCGCCTTCATAAACATCCGGCATCCACATGTGGAAGGGCACGGATGCCACCTTGAAAAGAAAGCCCAAGATCACAAGCCATGCGCCGAGAGCGAAAAGGGGCGTCGAGACTTCAGCTCCCCCGCTGTGAACGAGACTCAAGATCTGATCGATGCGCACACTTCCCGACGCCCCGTAAAGTAATGCTGTGCCGTACAAGAAAATTGCCGAGGCGGCAGAACCCAGAATAAAATACTTAACTGCAGCCTCATTACTTCTGCGGTCAGCTCGACGAAATCCAACCAGGACGTAAACACCCAAAGAAAGCGTCTCAAGCGCGATAAAAATCACGATCAAGTCGATTGCTGAGGTCATCAGCATCATTCCCAAAGCGGAGAGCAGCACGAGCACGTAGTATTCAGGGTGCTGCATGCGCTCGGTATCCAGGTACTTGAAGGACACCAAAAGCGTAAACGCTGCGGACATGAGAAACAGGATATTGAAAATGTTCGAATAGGTATCCGAAACCATCATCCCGCCAAAAAGCGACACTTCAGCCTCCGGAGCCAGCATCTGGCTAGCTGCCGCTCCGGCAAGGGCGGTCAGAAGTACCGCAATAAATACCGGCCACTTGGGCTGAACGACTCGAAGAACACTCAGGACAATCGCAAGGAGTGCCCCGCCGAAGACAACGAGATAGGGCGTCAGCGCACGGATCTGTTCCGGCGAAATAGTCAGAAACTCAGGATTAATAATCGGGGAGTCCATTGTAATCACTCTCCTTGACGGGCCAACGCGGGTTGGTCGTTCAAAGTTTTAGCAGCAGCCACTGGGGTCGCACGACTCTTTTCAAGGAAACGTGCAATCGATGTGTCCATTTTGCTAAAAAAGAAGTTGGGGGCGACGCCCATCACGAACACCGCAACCGTGAGAGGCGCTAAAACAAGTAGCTCTCTTCCGGTCAGATCTTTTAGTTTTCGATTTTCTTCGTTTTTAAGTGGGCCAAACATCACACGCTGTACCATCCAAAGCATATAGATCGCGCCGAAAATCACGCCCGTTCCAGCGATCGCGCCGACGAGACGACTCGTCTGCCAGGTCCCTAGAAGAATAAGAAATTCTCCCACAAATCCGTTCGTTCCGGGCAGTGCAACAGACGATAGGGTCATAATGATCAGAGCGATTGCATAAAGAGGCATTACTTTAGCAATTCCACCGTAATCCGATATTTCGCGGGTGTGGCGTCGCTCGTAAATCATTCCCACCAAGAGGAACAAGCCCGGTGTGCTGATCCCGTGGTTGAGCATTTGATAAACAGCACCGGTCGCACCGATCGTGTTCATCGCAAACAAACCCAAAATCACATAGCCCATGTGACTCACGGAGGAGTAAGCGACAAGCTTTTTGATATCAGGCTGAACCATAGCAACCCAAGCACCGTAGACGATCGCAATCGCGCCTAGTGCAAGGAACATGGGCTGATAGAATTGAACCGCTTGCGGGAAAAGGGGGAAGGCAAACCGGAGAAAACCGTAACCACCCATTTTCAAGAGAACGCCCGCAAGGATCACCGAGCCCGCTGTGGGTGCCTGAACGTGTGCATCCGGCAACCAGGTATGAAGAGGGAAAAGAGGCACCTTGATTGCAAAGGCCAAAGCGAACGCAAGGAAGACCAGACTCTGGGGCGACCAGAAAGTGTCGCCGCCGGCAACCTGGACTTTGTAAAGATCGAGGAGGTTAGTCGAGAACGCCCCAAACTGAGTCTTATGTAGGCTCACCAAGTAGAAGATCGCGACCAACATCAAAAGCGACCCTACCAGCGTGTACAAAAAGAACTTCATGGCGGCGTAAATGCGATCTTTGCCACCCCAGATCCCAACCAAGAAATACATAGGGATCAGCATTGCTTCCCAGAACACATAAAACAGGAAGACGTCGAGCGCTACAAAGGCCCCGATCATCGCTGCCTCAAGGGCGAGAAGAAGAAAGTAATATTCCTTCTCGCGACTCTCAACAGCAGAGAACGAACCGAGAATCACAATGGGCATCAGGAATGTGGTCAACAAGACCAACCAGAGGCTGATTCCATCGAGTCCTAGATGATAGGAGACTCCGAGACTTGGAATCCACTCGGCGAGCTCCTTAAATTGGAAGTCGGCTCCATTCGCATCAAAGCTGCCGTAAAGCAGAAGAGACAGAGCAAAAGTAAGCAGCGAGCCCGTCAGCGCCCAGTACTTTCCAGAAGAGCTTTTTCCAGACGAATCTGTAGGAAGGGCAAGGCCCACGAGAGCCCACGCAAGGGGAAAGAAAACGAGTGCCGACAGCAAATTCGACTCAAGCCAAGCCATAAATAATATACCCCAAAGTGATCACCAAGCCGACCAAGAGCATGAATGCATAAACTTGGGTCGAACCGGTTTGAAGAACACGCGCTCGCTGACCAGTCCAGGCGGAAACCCTTCCGAATCCAAGCACAAATTGATCGATGACTTTTACGTCGAAAGACTTCCACAGAAACTCGGAAATCTTTTGAATAGGCCGAATGAAGACGGCCTCATAAATCTCATCAACGTACCACTTGTTCTCTAGAACCTTATGAAGCGGGGCCCATTTCGCCTTAAGCGACTCCGCATACTTCAAGTCGCTATAGATTTTCCAGGCGAGGACCATTCCGAATACCCCACCCGCCACACTCAAACCCATCAAAACCCACTCCATCGATGGGTTCACCGATGCGTTCAGTGCGTGGTGCGGAAGCACTGGCTCAAGCCAATGCTCAAGCCAGCTCGCGTGAGGAATTCCAATCAATCCGCCTAGCGCACTTAAAACAGCAAGAACCTGAAGAGGCACCACCATCACGGCTGGAGACTCATGAACTCCGCCATGATGACCATGGCCATGCCCGTGGTCTGCGGCATCATGATGATGATCTTTTCCGTGGGCCTTCGAGTGGCCTTCCGACTTAAAGCGAGGCTCACCGTAGAAGGTTAACCGGTAGAGACGAGTCATGTAGAACGCCGTCATCACAGCAGTACCAGCCCCTAAAGCCCAGAGAACAGGGGATCCATGCTCCGAAGCGAAAGCCATCCATAGAATCTCGTCTTTTGAAAAGAAACCAGAGAGTCCTGGGACACCACAGATCGCTAACCAAGCAATTGCGAAAACGAGCCAGGTCTTGGGCATGTATTTCTTCAGTCCGCCCATTTTGAAAATGTCCTGCTCTTCATGCATTCCGTGAATCACGCTGCCTGCCCCTAAGAACAAGAGCGCCTTGAAGAAAGCGTGCGTTATGACGTGAAAAACACCCGCACCAAAAGCCCCGACGCCGCAAGCCAAGAACATGTATCCCAGCTGCGACACGGTCGAGTAGGCCAGCACCTTTTTAATGTCTCGCTGAGCAAACGCGATCGTTGCGGCGAAAAACGCGGTCAAAGCACCTACTACTGCCATGAACTGCATCGCTGTGTGCGAAGGCGTGTAGATGAAGTTCAGGCGCGACACCATGTAGATGCCTGAGGTCACCATCGTTGCTGCGTGAATCAACGCAGAAACGGGTGTTGGGCCGGCCATTGCATCGGGAAGCCACACATACAGAGGAATTTGTGCCGATTTTCCCATGCAGCCTACAAACAAAAGCAGCGCGATTGCAGTGAATGTCGCCTCAGGAACGGAAGGCCCCATCGCCTCGACAGCAACCTTCAGCGCTGAAAAATCGAGCGTCTTGAAGGTGGTATAGATCAGGAACATCCCGAGCAGGAACCCAAGGTCTCCGACCCGGTTCACAATGAAAGCTTTTTTGCCGGCTTTCGCCTTCTCTTCATCTTCATACCAATAACCAATCAACAGGTATGAGCAGAGACCGACCCCTTCCCAACCCAAGAATAAAATCGGAAGCGATGATCCAAGTACAAGCATGAGCATCGCGAAACAGAAGAGATTTAAGTAGGCGAAAAACTTACCCGGAGTTGCATCGTGGCTCATGTAGCCGATCGAATACACGTGAATCAGCGTACCCACGCCGGTGATCACCAAAGTGAACAACGTCGAGAGGACATCTACACGAAGCGACATGTCCACAGACAAGTCGCCCACCTTCATCCACGAGAAAAGGTTTTGCTCAATGAAGCGCGCTTCTTCGGGCAATCCCTGCAGCTGAATAAACAGGAGCAACGAGACGACGAAGGAAGAGAAGATCGCGATACTTGCGATCACTCCTGGAGCCGTGGAGCCTGCGGCTTTCCTGCCTTCCGGCGCTTGTGCAGCGGCGTACCAAACCCCATTAATCAAGAATCCAACCAGAGGAAAAAGAGGGATCAAGGCGATCATGGTCTATTACTCCTTGAGCAGACGAATTTCGTCTGTGTCCACAGTGCGGAGAGTCCTAAACAAGGCGATGACCAAGCCGAGACCCACAGCGGATTCCGCCGCTGCGACGGTAATAATGAAAAACACCGACATCTGACCACCCATGTCTCCCTGCATTTTCGAGAACGTCACGTAAGTGAGGTTCACCGCATTGAGCATGAGTTCAATACACATGAGAACAATCAGAATATTCCGTCGGATCAGTAGACCCACTAAGCCGATACAAAAAATCACGGCCGAAAAAGAAAGAACCACCCAAGGTTCTACCGTATTGATCATGAGCGAACTCCCTTCGTCGCCGCTTGTGCCGCGTGTGCAGGGCGGCGCTTAGCAATTGCAACCGCACCAATAATAGCCGTCAGAAGGAGCACAGACGTAAGCTCGAAAGGCCAAAGGTACTGACTGAACATCAGCTCTGAGATGACTTGCGTGTTTCCACCTGCGGCAACGACCCGATCTACCGTGAAGAGACCGCTTCCTGCAGCTGGGGTCGAGTTCTTGAAAACCCAAACCAAAACCGCAAGGAGAACAAGACCCAGGCCGGCAGCCGCGCCCCGCAGCGTGACGTGTGACCTACCCAAGTCAAACGATGGGACGTCCGCACTCAAAAGCATGATGACGAAAATAAAGAGAACCATGATCGCGCCGGCATAGACCAAGATCTGAAGGGTTGCGATCAGGTGGGCATCCAAGAGCGCGTAAATACCTGCAAATGCGAAGAATACCATCACAAGGCTGAATGCGCTCGCGGCCGGGTTCTTCTTGAGGACGGTGACCAGAGAAAAAGCGATCGCCATACCCGCGAAGAGGTAGAAAAAGACTGGTGAGATTTCCATCGTTTCAATCCTTAGTGTTTGATCCGAAAAGCTGACTCCAACTCATTCGTTCGGAAATCACTTATTTCCGCGCTGCTCGAGCAAGAAACCCTTGTCGTAGGCTTCGCGCTGCTGCTGGCTCATTTCGTAAATGTTACTCAATTTGATGGCATCTTTCGGACAGGCCTCTTCACACATCCCGCAAAAGCAGCACCGCAATACATCGATCTCGAACTTGACTGGGTACTTCTCCTTATCAGGACGCTCCCCAGCCTCGATGTGGATGCACTCTGCCGGGCAAACTGTCGGGCAGAGCATGCACGCTGTGCAGTTCTCTACGCCATTTGTTGCCTTAATGTAATGCTGGCCCCTGTATCGCTCCGAATACTGCCGTCGCTCTTCCGGATACTGAATGGTGACAGTCTTTCCAAAGAGCATGTTTTTCATCGTAATCGCGAGACCCTTCACGATTTCGACAATGTAGAGATTCTGAAGTGCGTTTTTCTTGGCTTTGACCAACATAAATCAGATCACCCCGCGATAAATCATAAAAGCCGTAACAAAGATGTTCAGGATCGACAGCGGAAGCATGAACTTCCAGCCAAGATCCATCAACTGATCGTATCGGAAACGAGGAAGAGTCCATCGCACCCAAACAAACAACCAAAGGAAGAACCCGACTTTGATCGTGAAAGAGGCTGCCTCGAATGCGACTCTCGCCCACTCGGAGGCCATCCCGTCGAGCGGGAGTTGGCCGAGTATCCAGCTCATTCCAGGCAGAAGCTGCCATCCGCCAAAATACAACGTTGCACACATGGCCGAAGCGGTCGTCATGTTGATGTATTCGGCAAGCATGAAGAGCGCAAACTTCATTGCGCCATACTCTAAGTGATACCCAGCTACGATTTCTGATTCGCCTTCCGGAAGGTCAAAAGGAAGTCGGTTCGTCTCGGCGTAAGTGGAAGTCAAAAAGATTAGGAACCCAACGGGCTGAACGAAGATGCCCCACTTAGGTAGGGACAACGAGCCGAGCTGGATCAAGGTCTCACCCTGAGCGCGGGCGATGTCGCCAAGCTTCACACTTGAAAACACCATGACGATACCGATGAGCGAAAGCCCCATCGATAGCTCATAGCTAATCATTTGTGATGAGCTTCGAAGACTCCCGAGTAAGGCGTATTTGTTGTTTGATGCCCACCCCGCCATGATGATCGCGTAAACACCGATCGACGTAATGGAGAGAATATAAAGCAGACCCACATTCAAATCTGCGATTTGAAACTGAATGATCTGTCCGTTGAGCTCGATTTGGCTTGCGAACGGAATCACCGCAAAGGACATGAATGCCGGGATCACTGCAGCGACAGGAGCGAGCAAAAAGTAAAAAGGCATCACGTGCGCTGGCACGAAGTCTTCCTTAAAAATCATTTTGATCGCATCGACTGCCGACTGAAGTAGCCCAAGCGGCCCGACACGGTTTGGTCCGAGGCGGTTCTGCATTAAGGCCGATCCCCGGCGCTCAACCCAGATCATGACTGGAACAACTTGCAGCAGAACGATCGCCACAAGGGCCACTTTCGCAATGGCCGGAATCCAAAACATCGCTGAATCCATGGCTTATACCGCCCCTTCCGATAAAGTTGCAGCGCTCGACTTTGAGCCTGTCTGAGACGACAAACCTGCCCCTTGATGGGTCCAGAGCGCGAGAATTTCAGAAAGCGCCTTTGATTTTCCGGCAGGCAAAACGGAGCGTTTCAACTTCTGCTCCTGCCCCTGGAAGTTAACGATAGTTCCGTCTTTCTCCGTAAACGCTGCCCCCGGAAGAACCGTAGACAACGCTTTTGCCTCTGAATCTGCGAAAACTCCGACGCCCACCACAGACGCAACACCGCCAAAACTAGGAAGAACGGCGCGACCCCCTCGAACCACTAAGATGGCTTCAGTGCCTGCTGGAATCGACTCAAAAGCCGAAATGCCCAGCTTCTCGACCCCGTGAAGGTTCGACGTCTTTGACTTACGCTTCAGGAGTCGATCAGCAGCAGCATCATCTGCCACCGTCTTCACGCCCGGAGTCCCGAAATGTCGCACGTCTGCGTTTGCCAAGGTCTGTTTTGCAAACTTTTGAAGGAGGATCGCCTCCTCCTGCGTGAGATCACTTCCAAGCAAAAGGAGTGTCTTCTTGCCTTGAATCGCTTTGCGGGCAGCTTGAATGGCAGATCCCCAATCGGTCTGGGCGAGGGCACCCGGTGTGCCCACTTTTGGCTCAGTGATTCGCGACTTGTCCATTGTATATCGGTAGTTGAATCGACCCTCGTCGCACATCCACCACTGGTTGATCTCTTGGTTTTCACGCGGAATGCAGCGGTAGATCTGGCCACCTTCCTGCTGAATTTCCATGTTACATCCGCGTGAACAGCCTTCACAAACGGTGGCCGTCTTTTTCAGGAACCATGCACGCTTCTTGAACCGGAAGTCCTTCAGCGTGAGCGATCCCGTTGGGCAAATGTCCGAATAATTGCCCGCGTACTCCGTTTCAAGAGGGCGGCCATCGATGGTCGTGATCTCAGTATTGTTACCCCGCTGGATTGCGACCATTTCGCGAATCCCAGCCACTTCCGCCCCGAAGCGAATGCAACGAGTGCAGTGGATACAGCGGTTCATGTTCTTTTTAATCACGGGACCCATATCTAGGTCCATGAAGGTTCGGCGATCCTCGGAAGTCCTCATGTAAGCGTCGCCGAACTTAAAGCTGTTGTCCTGAAGGTCGCACTCGCCCGCTTTGTCACAAATCGGACAGTCGAGCGGGTGGTTGACCAACAAAAACTCCATGACGGAGCGCTGGTTCTTTTTCGCCTTCTCGGACTTAGTCGAGACGACCATTCCATCCGACGCTGGCGTCGAACAGGCAGTCTGCAGTTTCGGGTTTTTCTCGATCTCAACAGTACACATCCGGCACTGGGCAACGATGCTCAGCCCCGGATGATAGCAGAAGTATGGGATCTCGATCCCTGCTTTTTTCGCGACCTCAATGAGGTTTTGGCCAGACTGGAACTCAACTTCCCGGCCGTCAATCGTGCACTTAAGCATGCTTGCCCCCTCGGATATAAGCTTCAAAATCTGGCTTAAACTTTTTCACAAAACTTGCGACTGGGCCCGCTGCGGCGTCACCCAACGCACAAAGGGTTTTCCCGGCAATGTTATCGGAGATGTCGGTTAACAACGCGAGATCTTGCTCGCGGCCTTTACCATGAAGAATGCGCTCAATAATGCTTTCCATCCAGTGGCAGCCCTCGCGACAAGGGGTGCACTGTCCACAGCTTTCATGCGCATAAAACTTGGTGATCCGATGGATCAACTTCACGACGCAATAATCTTCGCTCACAACCATCAAGGCCGCTGAGCCCAACATCGTGTTCACTTTCATAAGCGGCTCAATGTCGTAAATCACATCAATCTCATCTGCGGTAAGGACCGGAGCTGAAGAGCCGCCCGGAATAACCGCTTTTAGTTTGCGATCATTCAGAACACCGCCGCAGAGATCATAAATGATTTGGCGAATGGTCATGCCACCCGCTGGAATTTCGTAAACTCCAGGCTTCTTCACGTGGCCTGAAATACTGAGGAGACGCGTACCACCCGACCGCTCAAGTCGGCCGAGCTTCGAGAACCAGTCACCACCTCGATTGACGATAAATGGAACGTTCGCGAGAGTTTCTACATTGTTCACAATCGTCGGCTTACCAAAGGCTCCTGCTTGAGCCGGGAACGGCGGCTTTACGCGAGGCTCGCCGCGTTTTCCTTCGAGCGAGTTGAGAAGTCCTGTTTCCTCGCCGCAAATGTAAGCACCAGCACCCCGGTGAACGGTTAGGTCGAAATCAAATCCGGAGCCCAGGATGTTTTTGCCAAGATAGCCCTTGTCATAGGCTTCGTCGATCGCCTCTTGGAGAAGCTTGGCCTCGCGCGTGTACTCTCCGCGAATATAGATATAACCAACGTTCGCACTGACTGCAAAACCACCGATCACCATGCCTTCGATCAGAAGGTGAGGGGTATATCGCATGATGTCGCGATCTTTGAAGGTCCCTGGCTCGGACTCGTCCGCGTTACAAACCAGATAGCGAGGGAAAGGCGTTTTGTCGTTGATGAAACCCCATTTGATCCCGGTCGGGAAACCTGCGCCGCCTCGGCCCCTGAGGTTCGACTTTTTCATCTCGTCGACGATTGCAGCTTGAGTCATTCCAAACGCTTTTTTGAGCGCCGTGTAGCCCTGCATTTTCTCCATGTAGTAGGGCAAAAATCGAGCCTCTTCATTTCTGAAGTGCTGGATGTAAAGTGTTTCTCCGCCTTGAGAGCCGCCGAAGTTTCCTGTTTCCATTTGTGGGCCCATTTTGAACTCTTTATTCTGATTGTTCATGAAGTCCTCATCCTCTCCGCTCGAGCGAAACGAATCCCCGCTCAGGGGAGCTGATCGAGAATCTGATCCAACTTCTGAGCATCCAGATCCTCATGATAGTCATCGTTCAGCATCATCGCGGGCGCTGTTCCACAGGCGCCCAGGCACTCTTCTTCGTTTAGGGTGAAGCGGCGATCACTCGTCGTTTGCCCTACTTCGATTCCAAGTTTTTTCCCACAATGCTGCACTAACTCATCCGCACCGCGAAGCACACAGGCCACATTCGTGCATACTTTGATGTGATATTTTCCAACTGGCTTGAGATTGTACATCGTATAGAAGCTTGCCACCTCGCGCGCCTGCGCCGGGTGAATTCCTATATACGCCGCCACCTCTTCGAGGACCTCAGGTGAAAGCCAGTTCGTCTCAGCCTGGGCTGCATGGAGCGCAGGCAAGAGCAACGCTACTTTCGTGGGGTAGCGGGGCTCGAGTTTCTTCATTTGTTCGTAAAACTTTGTCGAAAGTATTTTCGCCATACTTCACCTCAAAATGCGCCCAAA
>CANMSW010000024.1 GCA_947500275.1 Bacteriovoracaceae bacterium
ACGCCACGACGCTGGTTGATTTGGCCCATGACTGAACCTTGGAATTCTTCTGGAGCCTGAGTTTCGAGCTTCATGATTGGCTCGAGAACCGATGCGCCTGCGTTTTCATAGGCTTCACGGAATGCCATCAATGACGCTGTCTTGAAGGACAATTCGTCAGAGTCAACATCGTGGTAAGCGCCGTCGTTGATCGTCACACGGACGCCCACAATTGGGAATCCGATCAAACGACCTTCTTTGACCGCTTCAACGAAGCCTTTTTCGCAAGCTGGAATGAAGTTCCGTGGAATCACGCCGCCGCCGATATCGTCCACAAACTCAAAGTTCGTTGCCGAGTCCGAAGGAAGTGGCTCGATGAATCCAGCCACACGTCCGAACTGACCTTTACCGCCGGACTGCTTCTTGTGCGTGTAGTTGAATTTCGACTGCTTGGTGATGGTCTCGCGGAAAGCAACCTGAGGCTTACCGACTACGACTTCGCAGTTGTATTCGCGCTTAATCCGCTCGCAGTAAATCTCGAGGTGAAGTTCACCCATCCCCGAGATGATGGTCTGTGCAGACTCTTCATCGCGATGAACGCGGAACGTCGGATCTTCCTTCGTGAACTTGTTCAGAGCCTTCGAGAAGTTCGTCTGACCCGCTTTGTCTTTCGGCGCAATCGCCAACGAGATCACGGCGTTCGGAATGAACATCGAAGTCATGGACACCTTGATGGTGCCGTCGGTGAACGTATCTCCCGATGCGCAATCCACACCGAAGAACGCCACAATATCACCCGCCTGGGCGTATTCGATGTCATTCATTTCGTCAGCGTGCATTTGAACCAAGCGAGGCACTTTAACTTTCTTGTCGTTCGCCGAGTTAAAAATCACATCACCTTTGTTCACCTTACCTTGGTAAACGCGCATGTAGGTGAGCTGACCGTAGCGACCTTCGTCGAGTTTGAACGCCAAGGCTACGAAAGGCTTCTCCGGATCAGACTCGAGAATCACTTTCTCTTCGTTGTTGTTCTGATCGAGAGCGATGTTTTCGCGCTCAGTTGGATTTGGGAGGTAGTAAGTCACTGCGTCGAGAAGCAGCTGCACGCCTTTGTTTTTGTAAGCGGAGCCCGTCATAACTGGAGTGAACTGAAGCGACAATGTCGCCTTACGAATCGCAAGGCGAAGCTCGTCTACAGTCACATCTTGGCCTTCCAAGTACTTCATTCCGACGGTTTCGTCGAACTCGCCGACTGCTGCGATCAGCTCTTCACGGTGCTCTTTGCAAGTAGTCATGATTTCAGCAGGAATGGCTTCTTCACGGATGTGCTCACCGTTGTCGCCGTCGAAGTAGAAAGCCTTCATTTGGACGAGGTCCACGACGCCTTTGAACTGATCTTCAGCGCCGATTGGATAGGTGATCAGATGGGCGTTGTGAGCGAGCTTCTCACGGAGCATTTTCACGCCGCGGAAAGGGTTCGCGCCAGCGCGGTCCATTTTGTTGACGAAGCAAATGCGAGGCACTTTGTAGCGCTTCATTTGGCGGTCAACGGTGATGGACTGAGACTGAACGCCTGCCACCGAGCAGAGCACGAGAACGGCGCCATCGAGAACACGGAGGGAGCGTTCCACTTCGATCGTGAAGTCCACGTGTCCGGGAGTGTCGATCAAGTTGATGTTGTAGCCTTTCCACATGCAGAACGTGGCGGCGGATTGAATTGTGATCCCTTTTTCGCGCTCAAGATCCATGAAGTCCATGGTGGCGCCGACTTGGTCCTTGCCCTTCACTTCGTGAATGGCGTGAATCCGCTTCGTGTAGAAAAGGATCCGCTCAGAGAGGGTGGTCTTACCAGAGTCGATGTGTGCCGAAATCCCGATGTTCCGGACTTTATCCATTGAAATCGCAGCCATGTGCAACAGTCTCCTGAATCGTCTGATTCATACTTGTGTCTCAGGTTCCACAGTGGTGTGGCCTGAAACGGATGCATCGTGATCAACCAAAATGATCGGATTGTTCGCGGCATCTAACCGAAAAGATAGGGGGGAAGCAAGCGCGGATTCATCGAGCCTTTTAATCTCAGAGCGACCCACTCAGCCCCAGCCCTATTGCCCTGCACCCACCCTTGGGATGTCGACCTGGAGCCCTGCCGGAATCCAGAAAAAGGGGGCACCGTCCCCACTGGGAACTTTCACTTTGACCCAGGCGGCGACATTGCCTAGCCTGCGAGAGCCATGACAGACACCCCGAACGCTCTCGCCCCCTCTACCCCCCCTGCCTCCAAGACCAAACTCCTCTGGGTTGATCTCGAGATGACAGGACTCGACGACGTCAAAGACAGTATTTTGGAAGTGGCGGCCATCGTCACCGACATGGAGTTCAAAGCCCTCGAAACACTCCACCATGTGGTCTATCAACCGGACGAAGTTCTCAAAAACATGAACGACTGGTGCAAAGATCACCATGGTCGAAGCGGACTCTCAGCTGAGGTCCCCCTGGGGACTCCGCTCGCCCAAGTCGAGCAGAATTTAATTGCACTCGCCGGCCGTCACTTTGGCGCGAAACAGCGCATAGTTTTGGCCGGAAATTCGATCGGCAACGATCGCCGTTTTATCGATCGATACCTCCCTCATTTCGCGCAGCTGCTCCATTACCGAATGATTGACGTGAGCTCATTTAAGGAGATTTACCGGGAAAAGTACGGACTCGGCTTCAACAAGTCCAATGCGCACCGAGCCGTAGGCGATATTCAAGAATCGATTCGAGAACTGCAGTACTACCTCTCGTTCGTCCAAGTCCCCGCCAAGAAGTAAAAAGGATTGTTATGTGCTCGGATCACGCCTGCGATACGGAACTCGCTCTCCAACCCCCCAAGGCCTACGACCGAGCTCGCCCGACCTTTGAGTCGATCTATATGCAACTTGCCGGCACGTTAGCCGCTCGCTCTACCTGCCGACGTCTGAACGTGGGCACCGTCATCACTTCTACCGATTACCGAAAAGTGTTGTCAGTTGGTTACAACGGAAACGCCACAGGCCTTCCGAATGGCTGCGATCGTGACGAACCGGGAAACTGCGGCTGCCTTCATTCAGAAGAAAACGCCGTCATTAATTGCGACGCGCCTCGACACGTTGAGAAAATTGTCTTTGTCACGCACCTGCCTTGCGTTCAGTGCGCGAAACGACTCATCAATCTGGGCAACGTCCAGAAAATCTTCTATCGCGATGAATATCGAATTCGCGACTCCGTAGCAGTCCTTCAATCGGTCGGGATTGAAGTCGCGCAACTGATCTAGTCTTTTACCCAAAGTTCGACCGGACAGTGATCCGAACCCTTGATGTGAGGCTGAATCCCCGCATTGGCGAGCCGATCCGAGAACTCGGGATTCACGACATGGTAGTCCAGGCGCCATCCGATATTCCGTTCCCGAATCCCCGGGCGATAGCTCCACCAAGTGTAATGCCCGGGCCCGGGTTCGCGTGCCCGGAAGGTGTCGATATAACCCTTACGATCAATCAATTCATCCATCCAAGCTCTCTCTTCAGGTAAAAAGCCGGCATTGTTTTCATTCTGCTTGGGATTTTTTAAGTCGATGGACCGATGAGAAATATTGAAATCTCCACAAAGAACCACGTGTTTACCTTGGGCTCGATAACCCTCGAGTAATTTCAGCATTTCCCGGCAAAACTCGAGCTTGAATCCTAAGCGCGCGGCATCGCGCTGACTATTAGGAAAATAAGAAGTGATATAAATAAAATCTTTGAACTCCAACTGCAGGACCCGACCTTCGCGGTCGATTTCTTCGTGACCAAGTCCATAAATGACATTTAGGGGTTCTTTTCGTGTGAAGGCGGCTACTCCGCTGTAACCCGGCTTCCGGGCAGGATGCCAAAAGGCATGTCGCCCCCCTGGATTTCGAAGCGCAGGCTCGATTTGCTCCGGGAAGGCTTTAATTTCTTGCACACCGACGATATCGGCATCCTGTTCATTGAACCAATCCAAAAACCCACCGCGCCCCGCTGCGCGGATTCCGTTCACATTCCAGCAAAGAAGTTTCATGAAGCCGGACCGTAAAACAGAACCCCCTCTTTGGGCTATGAGTTTTCATGAGTGAACGACAGGAACGAAGATCCTTTTTTCTGTGAAACGTCCACCTTTCTCTCCTTCACCTGAACGCGCCCCCTCGTAGACCTTGGAATCAAGTAACAGCGGGCTGAAACACAAAAACAAGGTCCATCTGAATCGGCACCATCGCAATCCTCGCAGGCGGCTACCGATCCGTCATACTTGAACCATTCCCAACCTATGCAATCGTAATCCTCATTTTCTTGCCATTTCATAGTTACTTGAAGCCTTCGACCCAAGTCCTGAACCGAAGCCTCATACACCCGGTCCATCGAGTAATTGAACGAGGGATCCGCGGTCATCCTCGCGCAACCTTTTACGACTGCAAGCTCTGACGAAATTCGCACATCCGACGCTTGCACCTGTGTGCACGTCGAAATCAAGAACCCAAGAAGCGTCACAAGGTAAACCATTTCGAGTATCTCCCTTTTCAGATCAAAAAATAGGACTGAAACAGAAGAACACCATGAGCCAGTCCGATTCGGAAACCCTCACGTGTGAACTTCATCACACCCGGTTGCGGGATCGCCCACTGGGGCCCTCAGTCACCAGGACGAATTGTCCTCGAATCTGATGACTTCCCGCACTGAATGGCTCTTGCAGTAAACCTCCTCCGTGCTAACGTCCCGAAACTATGAATCCTGAACTTTTAGGTCTACTCGCAAGCCTCTCTACCCTCACCGCACTCGAAGTGGTTCTGGGGGTCGACAACGTGATTTTCATTTCGATTCTCACGTCCCGCTTGCCACTCCACCTTCGAGAAAAGGCGCGCAAAACTGGAATTCTTCTTGCGCTCGGAATGCGGCTCATCTTGCTCTCTCTTCTCTCGTGGATCACCCAACTCACCACTCCGCTTTTCACGGTGTCGGGCATTGAATTCACCGGTAAGTCGATCATCCTTCTGCTGGGCGGGCTCTTTTTGCTCTACAAATCCACGATGGAGATCCACGCTAAACTCGAAGGCGAAGATCACGGCCCCGAGGGAGCCGGACAGGGAGCAACGTTCGCAGGGGTACTTGTTCAAGTTGCGCTCCTCGACCTTGTTTTCTCGCTGGACTCCGTCATCACTGCAGTAGGGATGGCTCAGAATCTTTCAGTCATGGTTGCCGCGAACGTCTTGGCGATGGGCGTGATGTGGTTTTCGGGAAAAGCGATTGGTGACTTCGTGCATCGCCACCCCACGTTCAAAGTGCTCGCGTTGAGCTTCCTACTGATGATCGGCTTGATGCTCGTGGCCGAAGGTGTGGGATTCCATATTCCTAAAGGCTACGTGTACTTTGCCATGGCTTTCAGCTCGAGCGTTGAATTCGTGAACATGCGCATTCGAAAAAAGGGTTCTCCCGTGGAACTGCATCAAAGCAAGATATTGGATTAAAAATTGCTGAGCTGACTGAAAAATTTGAGTCAAAATGACTCAAAACATGAATGAGGCGCAGAACGCGCTCAGTAGCTCACTCGGAAAAGGATATCTCTCATGGCACTGATCTCTTCAAAAAGCTTTGATCAAGGTCCGAAACTGGGTTTCGTTGCGCCACCCTTTTCCCTTCCTGGCGTCGATGGGAAACTCTGGTCCCTGAGCTCCTTCACTGATCAAAAAGCGCTCCTCGTCGTTTTCATGTGCAATCACTGTCCTTACGTCATTGCAGTCCAAGAGCGGATCAACGGGCTTGCGAAGCGCTTTCAGAACCAAGGGCTCGCCGTCGTAGGAATCAACCCAAACGACTCCATTCGCTACCCCGCGGATTCGTTAGAGGCCATGAAAGTTCGCGCTCGTGAGCAGGGCTACGTTTTCCCGTACCTTCAAGACGAGTCTCAAGAAGTGGCCCGGGCTTACGACGCCGTGTGCACACCCGATCTCTACCTATTTGGGAAATCGAACGAGGAATTCACGCTCCGATATCACGGGCGCATCGATGACCACTGGAAGGACGCCTCCCAAGTCACGAGGCATGAACTCGCCGAAG
Organism: Bacteriovoracaceae bacterium; assembly: GCA_947500275.1. Taxonomy (GTDB): domain Bacteria; phylum Bdellovibrionota; class UBA1018; order UBA1018; family UBA1018; genus CANMSW01. The sequence goes on from CANMSW010000024.1 coordinate 6,066, forward strand.
CAATCGAGACAGTCCTACAGGGACAACTTCCTTCTGAAACCCAGCAGGCTTCCATGGGGTGCAGCATCAAGTGGAAGGCCAACTGAATGTGTGAATCAAGTTCATTCGCCGAATAACGCTATTTCCACTTTCAGAAAGAAAAATCGTCGAGCCGTATCTCCCATTCGGTTGGCATAGCCAGATTGATACGCAGGACCTGCGAGTGAGCCTTTCAACCCCATTGAGCCGGTAGAGGATTCAAGTAGGTTCAGAGCGTGGGATCAGCCGAACCATCAAGTGCACTTTCACTCCGGCCTTCCACTCGACCGACTGTAAAATTTCAAAGCCGCATTTTTGATAGAAGCCCACCGGCGCATCGCCACAAAACAAGTGAATTCCGGAAACTCCACGACGCCTCAGCTCCTCGAGCCCGAGCTCCCAGATGCGCTTCCCCCCGCCACTCCCCCGGGCGGCTGAGCGCAAGTTCGTGTGCAAGTGTGCCGGATACTTCGCCTTCACGTCGGCAAGAAGCTTCGGATCAAAAAAATCTTCAGGACTCGTTTCGATACCGACCCACCTTCGGAGGATTCGTCGAGCATCCCCATTCCAGGGGTATCTTTTAAGTAAGATCTGCAAAGCTAAGCGTGGACGAAAACGCCAACGCATCGCTTTTTCAAATGCGAGCGTATTCGGACACAACGTGATATATCCAAACACGCGCTCGTGATCGTCCACCCACACCCAAGTCCAATCAGGAAACAGCTCCTCATAGGGGCCTACCCAGAGCTGCCCAAAAAAAGGCCACCGGATTCCATCCGGAAGGGGGGCTCCGCCGAGCGCCGTTTCACAACAAATGGCGTGAACTTCCGTCCAGGCCACATCAGGTCGCTGCAATTCGCTGATGCGTCGCCCCTGAACCATACCGGTTAGCGGGGGGTCTCTTGCGTGCAATTTTTTTCGGCCGGAGGTGCCACAAGACGAAGGGTGATCGGATTCATGTGACGAATCCCCCATTGAGTCAGGAGATCTCCAGATCGATATCCATCCCCGGTGAAGAGGTCCACCCGATCCTGCTTAATGGCGCCACCGACATCATCAGCGCGCCAGAGCCCGTCGTGAAAGGTTCCATCCGGCAATCGCTTGCCGGCTGTCTCTTCAATATAAACTGTCGAGCCAAGCGCAACTTTGGTGCGGTCCACAGCGACTGACCGAAAAGGAACGAGCGGACAATCCCCCACACCGCGCCCCCAAGGGTGAACCGTCTCTTGATACCGAATTTCTCGCTCGACGACGCCTGCGAAATTCACGACGCGACCGTCCCTCAAGCGTCCGGTCCCTTCGATATCCATCGCTTTTTTGAATGCTCGGGGAACCCTAGCAATCACTGCCCCCTCCAGGGTCCTCACTGCCGCATCCAACGGAAGCGTTGAGTCCATTTCCGCCTCGGGCGCGACATAGTAAAACGTATTTCGAAATCGCCCGATCAGGGGGTAGGATTTCGCATCTTCCGCTTCAGTGGGGCCAAATCGGGCTTCCAGTGAGTCGAGTCGCGTGCTCGCATTTGCAGAAAAGGCGTTCCATGCGAAGAGCAAACTGAGGCTGCATATCAAACTGAAAGTCCGCCCCAGAACCCTTGAAGACTCCTGTAGCGAAGCCGCAGATCGGACTGCACGCGCATCCATTTCAAAGGTAGCCATACCCCCCCCAATCCCCTGAATATCTAAAGATACCCTTAGGAAACCTGAGGGAGCATGAGATGGCAACTGACGAATAGGTATCCGAAAAAGATCACACTCAGGAGCAGGCCGCCGCACTCGTCCTTACGAATTCCTAAGTCGGAAACCCCTCTTAAAACGGTGAGTGCCCGTGTTCAAACGGGGCCTTCAAGAACTCACGCGCCAGCACGACTTTCCTCGCATCATCTGCAACCGAAATCTCGCGTGCAACCCGCAAAGCCCGGGCAAAGCTTGCCACTAACCCCATTCGTTTGAGCGGCAACGCGGGGACCGAATTTACCCCTGATTCATCGACAGGAGGCTGCTCCAGTTCAAGCTCGGTGAGAACCGCAGTATTCAGGATCAGCGCACGGACTTCTTCGGGAGCGAGCGCAGGTAAAATTAAGAGGATTCGCGCCGCGAGGTGAGAAATCAACGGCGTGGCCATTGAAGTCCCGGTGAGTGAAGCACGCTGATCCGGCTCCTCTTCCGTACCCGGCACCGAGCTATTCACATGAGTCCCCTGAATGTAGATATCTACATATCGACCTTGGTTCGAATAGTAAGCAGTCCGAGAAAGGGCCTTCGACTTAAGCGCCCCTACTCCAAGGATGTTTTTCTCTTCCAGGGTTACAGGAATGGAAAAACTCACGTCCGTCATCTCGCGCGACTCGTTGCCGGCAGCAACCACGAGCAGCGAATTTTCGCAGTCTTGGCGGACCGTTCGGACTATACCCGACTCCAAGGACTCTTGGACCGTCTGTCTCCCCTCAGAGGAAAAATCATTAAAACTAATGCCGAGGCTGAGATTGAGAACCTGCGCACCGTGAAGACACGCGATTTTCACACCGCGTCCCACGTGGTTCACTGCTTCGATCGCGAATTCTACTTTGGATTTTTCATTCAGGAGCAAGTCGATTGAGTCTTGCCCGCTCGAGGGCCCCTCCGGGATAGGGAGCACGCGGACCGGCAACAATCCGATCTCAGGGTTTCCCAAAGTCGCTAGACCTGCCACATGGGTGGCGTGATCCCGGACTTGCAACGTGTCCGACGTGTCGATTCCATTCTCGGGGTTCAGTACCGAGTAATGTGGAAAGAAATCGAAGGGGCCACCCATGAGGTCGAAACCAATTCCATAAGTCCGGCCGGTCTGGGTGATATCTGCCGGGAAAGACTGAAGTTGACCCCGAATGCGGGGGTGATTGTAATCCACTCCACCATCGAGCACGGCGACCGTCACCCGCTTTCGAACCTGGGTGGCCGTGCTTCCGCTCATGACCCATTCGGGGTTTGATTTGAGCCAGAGGTCAGACCCCACTTCGAAGTCCTGAGAGGGCCCGTAGCATCCACTCAGAACCAGCGTTAGGATCAGTGGAAAATTAGAACGCAGAACAGCCATCTCATTGCGCATAAATAACCTCTTGGATGCACTGCATAAACAAAGGGGAACCGAGATGGCAATCCTGTCTCGAGCTGCGCACTATTGGCTCGAACTTACCTTCGCTGATGAACACAGACCCCTTTTAATGAAGGGATTCGACGGACTCTCAGGAAAAAACCGCCCAGTGCCTGGACGTTTTTGCCACTCTGACCCACCCCCCCCTCAAGATTTGCCGCACAGCGCGGCCGTACAGCACACTTTTCGAGAAATTGTGAACTAGGTTTTTGGCCTCGATCCGTGTATTTATAGAGGACTATTTTTTGAAGTTTTCTGTCTGAAATGTCCCTGAATTCGAAGGGTAAGTGGACTCATTCGAGATCACTGAATCCATTCCTAAACAGTCTCATTTCTGGCAGATTCGACAACCGACTGAGCTTCATCCGGGCACCCACCCGGACAAGCCCCACCGAAAGAGGAATCGAATGTCTGCCTCATCGTCGAAACTCTCCGCATCACGCGGACTCTCCATCCTTCCCGCGCTGTTCCGAACCAGCGTAGGCCAAAAGCTCCTGACCGCCCTGACGGGAGTCGCGCTTGTGGGCTTTATCGTCATGCACTTACTGGGGAACTTGACCCTACTTGCGCCGGATGCAGGTCCATTCAATCTCTACGCACACAAACTCGATAGCCTTGGGCCCCTGAAGATCCTGGCCGAAGTAGGCTTGGTGGCTCTTTTCGGACTCCACATCCTCAACGGGATTTTACTGAAATTGGACCACAAGCGGGCTAGGCCCGTCAGTTATGGGTACGCTCCCAAATCCAAGGGTGGACCGAGCTACTCCAACGCGTCTTCGCGCAACATGATCGTGAGCGGATCGATTCTGCTCTTTTTCCTGATCCTCCACATCGTCCAATTCCGTTTCGGCCCGAGTCTTTCTGAAGGCTACACGACGTTATTAGATGGCGGCGTTGAAGCACGAGATCTCCATCGATTGATTGTCGAAACCTTTTCGAACCCGGCCATGGTCGCGATCTATGTCGGAACGACGTTATTCCTAGGTTCCCACGTTCGCCACGGATTCTGGAGCATGTTCCAGTCTCTCGGCCTGATGAAGCAAAGTCGTTCCAGAGCCCTCTATGCAGCCGGATTAGTCGTAGGCTTGGTCTTAGCAGTCGGATTTCTAGCACTGCCGATCGTCCTCTACTTCCGCTCACAAGGCGTCTAAACCTTTAAAACCCTAGAACTTTGAGACTGGAGAGAAAATCCCATGAATCTCGATTCAAAATCCCCGTCCGGCCCACTTGAGCAAAAGTGGTCCAAGCACAAAGGCGAAGTCAAAATCGTCAATCCAGCAAACAAACGTCACCACCGTATTATTGTCGTGGGCACAGGATTGGCGGGGGCATCGGCCGCAGCATCGCTCGGTGAGCTCGGCTACGAAGTGCATAGCTTCTGCATCCATGAGTCGGGTCGACGAGCCCACTCCATCGCGGCCCAAGGCGGAATCAACGCTGCGAAAAACTACTCAAACGACGGCGACAGCGTTTACCGCCTCTTTTACGACACAATCAAAGGCGGAGACTTCCGTTCCCGCGAGGCAAACGTCCATCGCTTGGCAGAAGTCAGCGTCAACATTATCGACCAGTGCGCAGCTCAAGGCGTGCCTTTTGCTCGCGAATACAGCGGGGAGCTCGCCAACCGTTCGTTCGGTGGAACTCAAGTTTCGCGCACTTTCTATGCTCGCGGTCAAACAGGGCAGCAACTTCTCCTCGGCGCTTATCAAGCGATGATGCGCCAAGTGAATGAAGGCCGGGTAAAGCTCTTCGCACGACGCGAGATGCTCGACCTCGTCATGATTAACGGAAAAGCCCGCGGTATTATCACGCGCAACTTGGAAACAGGCGCCATTGAGCGGCACTCCGCAGACGCAGTCGTTTTGGCAACAGGCGGTTACGGGAGAATTTTCTACCTCTCCACAAACGCTATGAATTCGAACTGCACTGCGATCTTCCGTGCCTACAAACGGGGAGCAGCGTTCGCAAATCCTTGTTTCACCCAAATTCACCCCACCTGCATTCCGGTTTCGGGTGGATATCAGTCCAAGCTCACCCTCATGAGCGAAAGCTTGCGGAACGACGGGCGCGTCTGGGTCCCTAAGAAAAAAGAAGACTGCAAAAAGAACCCGAACGACATCGCCGACGAAGACCGCGACTATTACCTCGAGCGTCGCTACCCTTCTTTCGGTAACCTCGTTCCACGCGACGTAGCATCGCGCGCCGCAAAACAAGTCTGCGACGAAGGCCGTGGCGTAGGTGAATCAGGCCTCGCCGTTTACTTGGACTTCCGCGACGCGATTAAGCGAGACGGCGAACCCAAAGTCCGCGAAAAATACGGCAATTTGTTCGATATGTACCATGAGATCACGGATGAAAATCCGTATCAGGTGCCGATGCGCATCTACCCCGCCGTGCATTACACGATGGGTGGACTCTGGGTAGACTACAACCTCATGACGACCATTCCAGGTCTCCATGCCGTCGGGGAAGCCAATTTCTCGGACCACGGCGCGAACCGCTTGGGTGCAAGTGCGCTGATGCAAGGACTGGCGGACGGCTACTTCGTCCTCCCCTACACCATCGGTCACTATATCGCTTCGACCAAGCTCGATAAAGTCACCACGGATGCACCGGAATTCGCAGCAGCCGAAGCCGATGTTCGAGCCCAGATCGACGGTTTGATGAAGATCGGGTCCAAAGGCAAAAAGACGGTGGATGAGTTCTACCGCGAAGTCGGCACGATGATGTGGGACAACGTCGGAATGTCTCGCACCACGAAGGGATTGGAAGAGACGATCAAGAACTTCCAAAAACTTCGGGCCGAGTTTTACGAAAATGTCCGCATTCCTGGCGAGTCGGGCGAATTTAACAAACAGCTCGAAATGGCTGGAAGGGTCGCCGACTTCCTCGAACTTGGCGAACTCATGGCCCGCGACGCACTTGAACGGAACGAATCGTGCGGCGGCCACTTCCGCGAAGAAATGCAAACGGATGAAGGCGAAGCCAAGCGTGACGACGATCAATTTTGTCACGTTTCAGCTTGGGAGTACAAAGGCCGCGAGACGGCCCCGGTCCTCCATAAAGAGAAGCTTTCGTTCGAAAGCATCCACCTTGCTCAACGTAGCTACAAATAAGCCTTGGGGAGAATACAGATTATGAAACTGAACCTCGAGATCTGGAGACAGAAGAACCCTAAAACCCAAGGCGAGTTCAAAAAATACTCGTTGGACGACGTCAGCCCGAACATGTCGTTCTTGGAGATGCTCGATCACTTGAATGAGAAGCTGATCCGCGATGGCATTGAGCCCGTCGAATTCGACAGCGATTGCCGCGAGGGAATTTGCGGAAGTTGCGGAGTCATCATTAACGGCCAAGCTCACGGGCCAAAAGTCGGCGTGGCGACTTGTCAACTCTACATGCGTCACTTCGAAGATGGCGCAACCGTCGTTGTCGAACCTTGGCGCGCGAAAGCGTTCCCAGTGGTCAAAGACTTGGTTGTGAACCGAAGTGCGTACGATCGCATTATTCAAGCAGGCGGATACGTCTCCACCAAAACGGGCGGACATCCGGATGCGAATGCGATCTTGGTCCCCAAGCAAGACGCCGACAAAGCATTCGAATACGCGACCTGTATCGGTTGCGGTGCCTGCGCAGCGGCCTGCCCGAATGCCTCAGCGTCCCTGTTCACGGCAGCAAAAATCTCTCACCTTTCACTGATGCCTCAGGGACAACCCGAGAAGGATGCCCGAGTCGTCAACATGGTGAACCAGATGGATATGGAAGGTTTCGGAAACTGTTCGAACATTGGAGAATGTTCAGCAGCCTGCCCGAAACAGATCCCTCTTGAAGCGATCGCATCGATGAAAAGCGACTACATCAAGGCGAGCCTGAAGTAAGAAAATCCGTTTCAAACCTAGAAATGAAGAAGGCTCCTTCTGATGAATCAGAAGGAGCCTTCTTCATTTAGAAACGATGGTCGTAAGAAATTATTCAGCAGGGTCTGTCGGATCTGGGAACCCCAGAAGATCAACGTAAGTAATCCCTTTAGCGAGCCCAGAAGACGGGGTCGCCGCCTTATTTTTGATGCGAATTTTCTTATTCGAAAAGAGTTCTTTGAGCTTTGCGCGCGAAAGATTGCTCAGATCCTTATTTCGATCCTGATTTCTCAGGGCTTCGATCAAGACCGTGTCCAATCGGGGCGCAGCATAAGGCAGGTTTAAAGTGATCCGGAATGAACCCCGTGGACGCGGGGGAACAGGAGGGTTCGACATGTCTTGGCTCATGGACCACGTGTTGCCTAATTCCTTGAAAAAAGGCCAGCGCTGAAACGCGGGGCGGCAAAGTTCCTCGGAAATCCCCTCAGCTCTTGGTGCCGGGCTTATCTTCTGGCTCAGCAACTACCGAATGCGCCTGCTGAAAACGGGTCTTATCCAAGCCCGAATCGTCAACAACGACCGGAGTGACCTCGGCAGACGTCCCACGGGCACCACCCAAATCATCCCCGTACCCAGTTGCTCCGTCCCCATTTCGGGTTGCACCTGCCCCAACATTGAAAACTTGAACTTTGGCTCGGGACTTCAACTCCGACCAGGCTAGACTTCTGGCAAAGAACCCTACGCCTACAAGCCATAAACCCAATAAGCCATCACTTCCGCCCGGACTCGCTCGAAGCGTCCAGGCTCCTGCTAAAATCAGCGCCACCGAGGATACCCATGCAAAGACGGGCGTCGACAGTAAGGCTTTCACTCCCCCGGTCAACGCAAGAGGGGCCGCCAATGCCCGGAGCGGAGACGGAAGACGTAGAAGTACAGCGCCGCCGACAAACAGAACGAATGAAAAGAGAGCGGCGATCAAGAGCGACCAAAGGGCCGTCCAAAAAAACAAAAATGTCCCTGCGACCGCCAAGGCGGATTCAACTCCCCGACCCGAGAAGACCCACGAAGCAACAAAGACAACTGAGGAGAAAAAAAGACCCACCACCGAAGAATGCCTCTGATTGTTCAATTCCTGTTCAGGAGTTCAAAGGGAGACGAAAGACTTCAATTCACTTCAAGAACTTCAATTTCGATGGAGCCTCGCTGCGACTCAAGCTCGGTCAACTCGCCAGCCTTTCGCCCAATCAACGCTTCGCCTAAGGGAGATCTCACGGTCACGACCTGCACTCGTGCCCCACCTTGTTCAATGGTCAACCCGGCAGCACCCGCACCGACGATGAAGTACCAGCCCGGTTTATCGTCGAGTGTGGCTCGCACTAACGCTCCAACAGCCGCCGACTCGCCCGGGAGGAAGTCACGAATCGAGAGCTCACGATAGACAATCAGGAGCTTTTTTAGATCCGCGCCACGGGACGCTTGCGCGCCGGCAAGGTACCCCGCTTCGATGCTGCGGGTATCGTGGGAATCCTCTGAGCGGCTCTCCTCATGAGTCGCCGCTTCATGGGCGGCTTGAGCGGAGCGCTCGATCGCGTCCAACTCGTTTGATATCGTCTCAACAATGCGTTTAACGACTTCAAATTTATTGGGTTTACTCTGCGATTGAGCGCTCACGCCTCACCTCACTTCGTCTTTTTCTTACCGGCTTCCAAGGCCGCTTTAAGCTTGTCACCCAACAATCCAAAACCCCCTGAAGCTTGCGATCCTGCTTCTTTTGCGAAATCTCGCCAATCTTCAGAGCCTTCAGCTTGAGGAGGCCCAAGAGTCACGCGGCGTTCACTCCGCTTAATCTCAAGGAC
>CANMSW010000025.1 GCA_947500275.1 Bacteriovoracaceae bacterium
GCCTCGAGAGCAAATTCAACAACGGCCCCATTGATCCCCGACTGCGAAGCAATCCAGATCATCTCGCCCTTCCGAGGCTGAGCGCGGGCAAGCAGGACGTTCGCCACTCCTGGGGTGCGCTCTAAAACACGAATCACTGGGGGGCCTGCATTCGGAAGAAGGTAGTCTGCCACTAAAGGGAGGACGAATGAAGCACCCCCTGCTCGATGATATAACTCCAAAGGAAAGAGTCCCGAATGACCGCTTCCAAAAACCAAAAGATGCTTCCCGTCCTGAACGTCAGAAACGATTCGATCCTTCAATCGAATCATGACCGCCAGATTCGACTGCAAGATCAATGAAAGATGAGGAAGAGCCACTTCACCATAGGAACTCACAGAAACTCCACTCGACATATCCGACGTCTCCTCGAGTTATTCTAGACTCTATTCTTTCTCAACGGGGGGGCACACCCGTAGCTGCCATTTCGTCCAAGGTCGCAAATCCGCCTCCGACCAAATTCAGCGTAAAATTCATACTGAAACCGTAACAAATTCCATCATCTGCTGCCTGCTGAATCGGGCAAACATAGCGAGACCCGGTCAATTCCAGTCGATAACAGCGAGAGGGATGCTGAAGTCGCATCGTCGCATCAGCCCGCTGCAGACTTTCGGTGAGTAAATCGTAAGTAACACTCGCGATAGGCATCAAGTAGTCGTTAATAGAAAAAGTCGAACCCAAGCGAAGCGAGTTCGTTTGATCGGCCCCAATTTGCTTGTAAGCGTAAGCCAAGGTGAAGCTTCTGTCGTAGGACAAGATTTCTTGCCGCACTCCCCGCTCTAAGATCCAGTTCGCTACTGCTGTGACCTGATGGCGACTTCTAAGATCTGTGACTTCGCCATAGGGCCAATAATAGTAAAGTAGACTTGAATTGAACCAATCGATGTCCGAGGAAACTCCAAGACTGAAGCGAGAAAAGGGCTGACCGACACCCGCTGCCTTATCAAGCTCAAGAAAATCCAAGCTCTCGCCCGCCGTCACTTCTAGGCTTCGCTGATAAGTGGCGGTCTGATCTAAGCGCCCTTTTCGTCGAATCAACTGCGACGTAATATCAAAACCAAGAGAGTGCCCCTGAGGAACAAAATAAACGTTTGAATCCCCCGTCGTCCCATAAGGAACGATATCATCGGAATCAAATTGAAAGCCGGAGAAGAGATTGGACTCGGCATAGGCAAGCTGCTTCAAAAATGGATGTGTTGCATCCTCATCCCTGAGCGGTATTCGGGACCAAGTGAGACGCGGCCGAATAATGTGCTTCAAACGAGGAATATCAGGATTATCCGTGTCGTAGAGCTTTTCGAACTGCGCCGCAGCCTGGAGCTTAGTCTGTAAATACCCTCGGGAAAGAGGCGCAACTCCCTCGGGAAAAGAATAGTAGTACCCCTTGTACTGCAGTGTCGGCACTACCGAGAAGGCATCCCACGGACGAAATACAGTCGAAAGCTTTGGGAAAAATGAAAGCCGCGTCGCGCGCCGAATCGGATCTATCCCTGGCCGAAACCCTTCACCGGCAACCGGTTCAGTGAAAAGATCCTGATCATAGAAGTCGCCTCCCCTCACAAAATGAGCGAGACCGAGAGATCCCCCAAGAGATACGGCACCATCGAGTAAATATTTGTCGTTGGTCGAAATCCGCGCCATCGGCAACAGCTGGACAGTCGTAGAATCACGCTCCCGCGGGTCTTCTTCCAGTGAGAGGAGATTTCTATAAACCTTGGCTCCTAGCCAAGTGCTGACCTCATCGGTCGAGTGAGAAAAGAAGAGTTCAGAACCTACGAAGGCCTCACCTGCTCCCGGAATATCCCCCACCCGTTCCGGATAGAGATTATCGCTCATTTCAAAGACTTTGAGCTTTTGCTCGATCCCCAAGGGTAACTCCTGGGTTTGCTCGATCGCCAAAGCCCAGCGGTGCGAGCCGGGATTCAAGCCCTTGGTGGTCAATAACTCCTCAAACGCTTCGTCACGAAGAGAATAGACATTAATCACGCCCCCACTCCGAGGTGTCAGTGAATACCGCCCTTCCCATTCGACCCGGGTCCCTCGTCCCCCATAATAGCCTGCGCCTAAAGTCATATCGGCGCTCCTTGAGATTTCCAAAAAATAGGGCTGAACAAAGGTAAGCCCCTCGTTTCGGAAGCCAAACCGAGGAAAAAGAAATCCGGACTGCCTTTTCTTTTTGAGCGGAATCACCAGGTAAGGAACCCAGAACAGAGGGACATCTTTAATCGCCGCCATGACGTTCGTCATCCGGCCATAGCCCTCAAACTCCATATCCACATTGCTTCCAAGCAACGTCCAGGACTGGGGACAGTCCATGCAAGTACTGTAGGAGCCCTCTTCGGTAACGAACCTTCGATCACTCACTCTCGTGAGTTTCAATCCTGTGAGGGAGTAAGTTTTACTGGAAACTCGTCCATTGGTGATGACGCCCGTTCGGGAGTCCAAATTAAAAAAGAACGCATCGCCTTGAATGACCATCTCACCAGAAACGTAAACACAACGTCCACGCGCCTCCACGGTACGCGCATTCTGGTCGATATCGATCACATCGGCTGTGAGCGACTCTCCAATTCGATGGAGGGCGGCATTCCCTTCCAGATGAACTTGGTTTTTTTTCCGGTTCCAGATCGTGCGGTCACCTGACCAATGAAGATCGTCCTTGATGGATTCAGTCACTTTTTTAGGAGTGGCTGCACCTTGAGGCGTCCCTTGAGGCGTCTGACTAGCCACCGCAGCGAGCAATTGAGGCTGTCGATGGAGTTGAAGAAGAACGATCGAAAAGCCAAGGAAAGCTGCGAACCGAAAGATTCGGGTCAGTCGTAAAGCGCCACGTTGAGCGACTGGAGCCACCCTTTGCATCACCCTAATTCAACCCTTACTCTTCGATTTTTTCGATGCCACTTTTTTGGTCCGCTTCGATACCGAAGAGGTTCCCGACTCACGGCTTGAAGGCCGGACCACACTCGGCTCGAACTCACAGTTCTGACGCCCAAGTCTCCACATCCAGGATCTCAGTTCAGTCGCGAGGTCTTTTCGCTGGACGATGCGATCGACAAACCCATGGCGAACGAGAAACTCACTCCGCTGAAAGCCTTCCGGAAGAGATTGGCGAATCGTTTGCTGAATCACACGCGGCCCTGCGAACCCTACGAGAGCCCCTGGCTCGGCCAAAATCACGTCCCCGAGCATAGCAAACGACGCGGCTACCCCTCCGGTCGTTGGATCCGAGAGAATACTGATATAGGGTACTCCCATTTCACGGAGGCGCTGCAAGGCAGACGTTGTTTTCGCCATCTGCATCAGAGAGAGAATCCCCTCTTGCATCCGCGCCCCACCACTTGACGAAACGACCACGGCGGGAAGCTTTTCGGCAGCAGCACGCTCGAAGAGGCGGGTTACTTTTTCCCCCACCACCACGCCCATTGACCCGCCCATGAATTTAAATTCAAACACGCCCAAGAAATAAGGCAACCCACCGAGCTGTGCTTTGCCGATCACAAAAGCATCACGAACCCCGGTGCTCACGGCCGCAGCGCGCAACCGGTCGCGATAAGGCTTACGATCATCAAACTCTAAGGGGTCGGTCGAAACCAGGTCCTCAGCGATCTCTTCAAAAGATCCCTCATCTGTCAGAGAGCGAATTCTCTCCGCCGCCGTCATGCGAAAATGAAAGGAGCACTCCGGACAGACCTGAAGGCAATCCTTCAGAATCTTCGACTGAAGGATCTCTCCACAGGAGGTGCACTTGACCCAAAGCCCCTCTGGCACGCGAGACGCGCGCTGGGACACCTGGGACTTAATTCTTGGAGTCTTGAGGTCATCGAACCATGCCATAATAAAGTGGTCCGAGACTACCGACGCTAGGGACAGAACTCAACCGTTGCTTTGATGTTGCTTTGATTCAGACAAGATTCTGATGAAAAGGACCCGCCGAAAACAAAACCGGGGATCAAAAAGAAGGGGTGAGGAACACCCCAAGAAAAGACTTCCAACGAGAAGGGGGAAGGAAAAAGTGCCTCAGTTGAAGTTCGTCCTGAACTCACTGAGGCCCGCGAGAGCTTTATTCGTCTCCCAGAATCCATCCTTGGATTCTTTCCACAACCACATCTTTGAGTCTACGGACCTTCCCAGGCCGGTCAATCCCTTCTGTCATTTTTTTTCGCTTCCCGACAAAACTTCACGATTCCTTCAATTCCCCGCCGCCGTTCTTCTGTGATTGCCTCTGACTTCGAAGTTGAATCTCCTCGTAAACGACTCTGCGCTCGATCCCGAATGCGCGCGAAACGCGTTTTGCCAAATCTGAATCACGCAAACCCGAATCTTCAAAAGCATCTAATATATCGCGCCAATTCAGCATCTTTTCGATCGAAGCGCTCGAGACATCCTCCGCTCGCTCGCGCTCAAAACGAGGCACCTGGAGAGCGAGGCACCATTCACCCCGAGCCCCCTCTTGATCGACTTCGTTTTTAACTTGGTCAGCGACCTCAACTCCAGATCCAGAGAAAATCCGCTCATGGACCTTAGTCAACTCTTTGACGACTCGCACCTCGGCGCCCTCAGGAAGAGACCCAGCTAGAAACTGAAGGGCATTGACCACCCTCTCCGGACTTTCAAAAAAGATCCAAACCCGACACGGACCGAGATGAGACACCAAGGAGCTCATCATCTCCTGGCGATCACGATCCGAGCGCGGGAAAAACCCCAAAAAACCAAATGCGGTTTCGTCAGCGAATCCAGCGACCGAGGCAAATGCTGCGACCGCCGATGGCCCTGGAATCGGCTCCACTCGAATACCTGAACGAAGCGCTTCCCTAACCAAGAAGCTTCCGGGATCACTGATACCCGGTGTCCCCGCGTCGCTAACGAGGGACAACTGGGCACCTTCCCGCAATTGATCGAGCCAGCGTGGAGCAAGATTTCGCTCCACATGGGCATCACAGCGCTCAACCCGCTTTCCAGAAAGATGGAGTGCATTTAACAAGGCTAGCGTTCGCCGGGTATCCTCCGCCAAAATCAAGTCAGCCTTCTCGAGCGCTTCGCGCATCCGAGTGGAAACGTCCGACAGATTGCCGATGGGAGTCGCCACAACACGCAAGACCCCTACTTTGGGCTCCGGGGTGATATCAGACGGTAAATCTTGCCTCTTGGATCGCTTGCTCATCCTCCTTAATCTAACGGAAAGCCCTCTGTTCCGCGAGCACGCGGTTTCGAGGAAACTTCGATTCCCACACGATCCGAATCGGATGCCCATGACGATTCAAAAAAGGAGTTCCGAAATGAAGACTCAAATTAACAAGATTGGCGATACCCTCATTGTCTCGATGGAGGGAAAACTCGATTTTGAGATGCAAGACACCCTCCGACAGGATCTTAACCAGCTCGTCTCCGATGCCCGGAAGACGGACCAATCGGCCACCAAGATTGTTTTCAATCTCGAGGACCTCCAGTTCGTCGGCTCAAGTGGGATTTCAAACTTCATTCAGACCCTGAAAGAAGTCTCATCGAAGACGAACCAAAAGCCCCGCTACTGTGGCGTAAGCAGCGAATTTAAACGCGTGATGCAAGCGCTAGATGAAACTAAAACTTTTGAGTTTTACGACACAGAAGAGCGTGCGCGAAAAAGCTTTGATCAGTAACAACTTGCCCCTCGCCCCTTGACTCGAAGAGGAGCAAAATTCTTCAAAAACAAGAACGGCTCATAGAGAACCTCTGAGCCGTTCTTGTTGGTCTGCAATTTCTTCGTCGGCACACTCAATTACTCAGAAGGTCGGTTCAGCTCGCTTCAAGATTGGACTCGCATAGCCCCTGCCCTCTGGGCCTTTTCCTTAGCCGATAGATCACACCACCCATCGACACAAACTCCCTGTGATATCGCCTCTAATTCGGCTGAGCTGCGCAACCGGCGAGGAAGAAACGGACGAATCTTCGTAAACCCCACGTACCCAAGATTTAAGAGCACCCGTACGCCCGGCAATCTCGCTAACTTGGGCAGCTGAAAAAACAGAGTTCCCGGTAACTGCTCCCAAATCGCGATAAAGGATTCAACGCCCTGGATAATCGTTCCGTCGCTTCGCTGCGCGTGCATCTTCTCGTGAATTTCGACTGGATCTAATCCGCGCGCAGTGGGATCGAACCGAGGGTCCATGATATCCACAAACTCGATCCGCTGTCCCCGGTCTAAACGACGGTAGAGATCGATCTCGTGCGTACAAACGACGCAGCGACCATCAAAAAAAACCGCAACCTGAGGGGAATTAGAAACTTTCGTCATAGTTTAAAGATACATAAACCGTGAGGAAATAGATAGCCATCTGAAGCCTCAGACATCATTCAGGAATCGAGAATGCGTTTTCCATCCGTCTGAACTGAAATCCATCCCAATCCACCACATCAAACCGAACAGCCTGGGCTCTTCCACGGTATCGCGAAAGAAACGCGCGGGCTGCCAAAGCCAAATGCCTTTGCTTCGCGGGGCCGACACTCTCAAACCCACTCACCATTCCCCCGATTTCGCGTGCTCTCACTTCCACAAAAACCAGTTCGATCCGATTCTGCAATCCCCCACCGGGAAGAGTAACCGGGCGAAGCTGTTCAAAAATGAGATCAACTTCCCCTCCCCGCGATCGAAAATTCCGAGCGATCAGCATCCAGCTCGACTGTAACCTAAGCCATTCGCAGGCCCGCTCTTCGATCTCTAATCCAAAACCTAGACGGTGCGTTTCTCGATTTTTAATCCGTTCAAATGCCATAGGCGCACAGCTGTGCAACCCCTGTTCCGCCACGGCAGAGACCGAGAACCACCCTCAGAAAAAGACGGGCGAATCAGCGAAGCCCCAGAGCTTCCGCGACGGGACCGAAGCTCCGGCGATGCACCGAAAGCGCACCTAGCGACTTCAGTGCTCTTTGATGAATGGGCGTTGAGTAGCCTTTATGGGCTCCAAATCCGTAACCAGGATAAAGTGACTCGTACTCATCCAAAATCGCGTCCCGGTGCACTTTCGCAAGGACAGAGGCGCAGGCGATACTCAGTGATTTCATATCACCCTTCACGAGAGGTCGGCCCTTCACACCCCACTCGATCAGCCCCTTCGGGAGAGCATTTCCGTCGATCAACGCGATATCCGGACGAACAGACAGCTTCTTCACTGCGCGGACCATGGCTAAATGGGCTGCGTGATAGATGTTGATCTCATCAATTTCTTCAACGCTCGCTTCGCCGATTGCCCAAGCGAGTGCATATTTTTGGATCCAAGGCACCAGACGCTCACGGGTCTCGGCGCTCAATAGCTTGCTATCCCGGACTTCGAGAAGCTCGGCAGGTACCCCAGAGCCTTCAAAGAAAAGTTCCGGCAAGATCACGGCCCCCGCAACGACGGGACCGGCCAAACACCCACGCCCCACCTCGTCCACACCCGCAATCCGCTGACCGGGCGCACCGAGCTCGCGCTCATGAAGCAATGTGGGACTGACGCGCAGCGAGGGCTTTGCGCTTACTTTCGAAATCGGCTTCTTGGCATTTTTGGTGTCAGGACTCATGACTTCCTTCGTTTTCCTGAAGTCTAAGAAAAAAGGGCTGCCCACCTCGAAGGTGAACAGCCCTTTTTCTAACTAAAAATAGTCTGCTTACTTCGTTGCCGAAGCCTTAGCAGATTTCGCGGATTTCGCGGCTGCCGATGCTTCAGCAGCTGCGATGGTCTCGACTTCACGCTCGATTTTCGCAGCGCGACCCACGAGTCCACGGATGTAGTAAAGTTTAGCGCGGCGAACGCGGCCCAGTTGGACCACTTCGACTTTTGCAACTTTTGGGGTGGATTCAGCGAAAATACGCTCAACGCCAACACCATGAGAAATTTTACGAACGATGAATGATTTTCCGCCAGCAGAGTTACGGCGAGCGATCACGAGGCCTTCATAAACCTGGATACGCTCTTTTTCGCCTTCTTTAATACGCACGTGAACGCGGACGGTG
The DNA here is from genome assembly GCA_947500275.1 of Bacteriovoracaceae bacterium. Lineage (GTDB taxonomy): Bacteria > Bdellovibrionota > UBA1018 > UBA1018 > UBA1018 > CANMSW01. The sequence continues at coordinate 8,009 of CANMSW010000025.1, forward strand.
TCCCCTGCTGCAAAGTCAGGCAGGTCAGAGCGGAGGTGTTTCGAATCCACTTTTGCTACTTTCGCAGCAAGGCCTTCCACGCGCTTCTGGGTTCCACGGCTAGCGACTTTACGCTTAATCGTCTTTTTCATGAGTCATTCTACTTTCTTCGTTACCGCCTCAGCATCGGACTACTCCGTTTGCTTGAGTCGGCCGGGGGCAATACCCCGGAATCATTATATCAACTTTCGCGCCGCTTTCGCTGACTCGAAATTTCTAGCAATACTGTCACGCTCTCAGCTTCAATGAAGCCACGAGAAGCGCCGGTTCATTCTCAGTGCCCAAACAGTCGATCGAGAATAATCGCGACCGCCGCTCGCACTGAAAGGTGGTTATATCCACCTTCGTCCTGTCCCCCTTCAGGCCCGCACACCGGAGCTAGAATCCGGTGCACCTCGGGATGAAAGGATTCCGAAACTCCCCACCCAGTCCCGAAGACGATGACCGTCGGTCGGGTTCGATGAGGATCGGCAAGCTCCCGTCGATAATCGGGGTACTTGACCGTATTCGGAAGGACCCGCGCATCCGTGAGAACCACTTCTGGATCTTCACCGCATTCTGCGCGGACCGCAGCTTTTACCTCGGCGAAATCTCGCACGAGCCTGACCAGGGAAACTGCTTCAACCCGATCAGGATGGTACTCACGGGAACGATCCGTTCGCCAATGCGAGAGAATCCGTCCAATGAGACCGTGTTGGTTTTCAATTGGAGTGACCACAAAGTAGCCCTTCAAACCGAAAGTCCGACTCGATCGCGCGATATCATGGATATCCATGTTGGTAACTGCTGTTGTCACCAGGGCACCGTTACGATTTACGATCGGATGGTGCAATAAAGCGAGATAAACCGGAGCTGACACGATGAGAGCGGGTTACCAGATCAACCGGATGATTGCACTGGGTTTTTCTTAGACTTGACCCGACGTTTTGATGCGGGGGCGGGCGCTTCCACCTGCGTCCGAACGAACCCTTCCCAAAGGTCGGGCCTCTTCAGGCGAGTTCGCTCTTTGCGCTGCGCCAACCTCCACTCCCCGATCTTTTTATGGTTTCCACCCATGAGGATCGCTGGCACTTCGGTGCCCTCAAAAACTCGAGGACGTGTGTATTGGGGGTACTTCAACAGCCCGCCTTCAAAGCTATCTTCGGTGATGGAACGCTCGTTCCCCACAACCCCCGGGATCAACCGAGTCACCGCGTCTGCCAAAACCGCCGCGGGGAGCTCTCCGCCCGTCAAAACATAGTCCCCAATGGACACTTCTTCATCGACGCAAAGATCGATGAACCTTTCATCGACCCCTTCGTAGTGACCGCAGACGAAGATGATTTTACGGGCGCTTTGGGACCAATCACGGGCCTTGGCCTGCTGGAAGGGCTGCCCCTGAGGCGAAAGGAGGACCGTTCGGATCGAGGGATCGCTCCGGTTTCCACCCGCAGCTTTCCAAGCCTCAAAAAGAACATCGGCCTTGAGGACCATGCCTTCACCCCCACCGTAGGGCGGCTCGTCCGTCGTCCGATGCCGATCGTGAGCAAAGTCCCTGATTTGGATGAACTCAAACGTCGCAAACCCTCGTTCCTGGGCCTTTCCCATGATGCTGGCTTTGAACAGAGGCTGTATCAGCTCAGGAAAGAGAGTCAGGAAATGAAACTGAATTCGAGGGGTCGAACTCTGAGCAGCCTGGCCGCCCTCTCCCTTACTCGAGGATTTCAAGGACTGTTCGCTTCCTGAGCTTCGTCGACGCTCCGGTCAGGACGGTGCGGAGTGCCTGTGCAGTCCGCCCCTGTTTACCGATGATCTTGCCAATGTCCGTTTTCGCTACGGCAAGTTCAATCACAGTCGTGTTCTCGCCTTCGACTTCTCTCACCTGGACCTGCTCAGAATAGTCGACAAGAAGGCGGGCAATTTGTTCAATCATGAGCCCCAATTCACTGAGGGGCTTCGCTGGTGTCGTCGAGCTCATTTGCATCCTCGGATTCGATAGAAATAAAAAAAGGCGGGATTTTCGCCTAAAACTTCGACTTTTTCAGCCCAAGCTTCAGACGGAAAACCCGCCTTTTCTTTCAAATCATCAGACCTTAGTTTGCAAAGGTCTTGAGGAGTTGTCCAACGGTTTGGCTCATTTGAGCGCCGTTCGCTTTCCAGCGTTTTAGGACTTCCACGTTTACTTTTACTTTGTCAGCCAAAGTCTTTCCTTTTGGGAAGTACTGTCCAACTTTTTCCAAGTACTCGCCATCCCGTTTCTTCGCGCTGTCAGTAGCGACGATGAGGTAGTTCGGGTTTTTCTTTGAGCCTTGGCGGCTGAGACGAATGGTTACGGCCATGGATTCTAATTCCTTTCAAACAGGTTGCATCTTACTGAAATGCAAAAAAGTGTGTTGGACGGATAGCAGGGCTAGAAAAGAAGGTCAACGGAAACGTCAGGAGAATCGAGATGCCCCCCGGTGGGAGCCGTGACTCTGCCCCATCGCTGGGATGAGAGACACGAAGCCCCCAGAACGGAGCTTAACTGAGACGCTCGAGACGAACTTCCAGATTCGAGAATCCAGAGACTCGGTCGATTCCGCTCAAGGTCAGATGCGTCGTTTCAGAATTTAAGCTCTCGACCTCACGCAACAGCTCATTCACGGTTGCCTGACTCCAGGCCACCGTCCCCACCCACTGGTCCTTCTCCGGGTGAGCCAGGAGCATCCGGGACTCGCCGTCCCGCGCTTTCCAATAAAGGGTCCAATTCCCTGGAAAGTCGATCCGAAGTTCCGCTTCCGCTTTTACGAAAACGGCCTGCAGCTGCCCATGGAGGTCTTGGATTAATTCCCGCGAAAGCGAGATTTGAACTTCGGTCTCCAGGCGCTCATGGTCGACCATTCGGAGGGTTACCCCTGGCTGCACTTTCCAATCGAGATAAGGCATGACCTACCGCTACCACCCTGAGCCAGGCGCTGCTATACCCAAACCAGAATGAACCCAAATCTCGAATCCCAGTCGGCGCCGCATTCACACTTTCTTTCCGGGGGTGCCACCCCGGAAGCCACTCGCGAGTACTTCCATTCCCGGAATCAGCCTCATTCTCTCTTAGGGAAAACGGGACTCACCGTTTCCACCCTCGGGTTCGGAAGTTATCGCACCGGCCTGAACGAACCCGCTCACCGAGAAGCTTTGGCTCACGCCCTTCAATCAGGCTGCAACCTGGTCGATACGAGCACCAACTATATGGATGGCGAGAGCGAGCGACTCGTTGGACAAACACTCAAGGCGAGCAACCTCCCGCGTGCACAAACCGTCGTCGTCACCAAAGTCGGCTACGCCCAGGGTGAAAATTTGAAAATTGCCCAAACAAAAAGGGCATCGGGCCACGCTTATCCCGAGATGAATATCATCAATGACCAGTGCTGGCACTGCATATCACCCGAGTGGCTAGGAGACCAAATCACAGCTTCGCTAGAGCGTTTAGGCTTACAGACTATTGACGTTCTTCTCCTGCATAATCCGGAATATTTCTTTCAGGCTCAAGGCAGTTCCCAAGATCACCTAGAGTATTACAAACGAATCGAAAAAGCGTTTCTTCATTTAGAGAAGGAAGCCGACCACGGCCGAATTCAATGGTACGGAGTCAGCTCCAACACGTTTCCTGACCCGCGCGAATCCGACGATTACACTTCCCTCGAAGCGCTCGAAGAGTTGTCAGAAAAAATTTCGGCCGAGCGAGGTCGCCCTTCGCGCTTCGCAGTTATTCAACTCCCCTTTAACCTGTTGGAGCCGGGGGCTCTTCTCGAGCCGAACAACTCGAACAAGTCGATCCTGGAATTCGCGAAAGACAAAAACCTGGGCGTCTTGATCAATCGGCCATTGAATGCGTTTACGGACAAGAAACTCGTCCGTTTAGCTGATTTTCCCCACCACCACCCGATCGACACGATCGAGCTTGCCCAGCGGGCGTTTCAAAGTGCGATTGACCTCGAAGGCAACTGCCCAGTCGCAGATCAGCTTGAGGTATCTCGGATTGCCTGGGCCCACATTCTGAAACGGAATTGGAGTCGCATCGGCGACCTCCTCTCTTGGCGTGATGCTTATCGGTATCAAATCCAACCGGCCTTTGAAGAGGTCCTGACCGAGCTGAAAAGACATGCGGTTGAAGAGAAAATCCCGGAGTTCTCGAGCTGGATCGAAAAATACGAACTCGCAGAACGGGCCCTCTTTGATTCGGTGACGGCGATGCTCGAACAGGAAGCGGCATTCCGATCCCGCCGAATTTCCGCGGCACTCGACGAAACGACCCGCGCCCTGAAGGATAGTACTTCCAGTGAGCTCTCTCAGAAAACACTGCGGGTATTGATGGGTGCCCCTGGCGTGAGCTCGGTTCTCCTGGGAATGCGTCGCCTGAATTACGTCGATGACGCACTGAAGACTCCGTTGCTTCCTCTGGCAGAATCCGAATCGCGGGCGTGTTTGGAAAAAGTACAAAACTCTCTGAGCCAGATTTTTCCAGACGAACACAGCAATCCTTCGGAAACGGTCCACTAAACCCATCGCGAGAACGATCAAATGACCCCAAAAAGACTCTCTCCAGGCAGTCGAATTCTCATCACCGGTGCGGCAGGATTCATTGGCGCCCGGACTGTCGAGCTGGCCCGCATCAAAGGACACGAAGTGGTTTCTGTCGATTCGGAACCCTTTTTTAGTGCTCGCAGCGAACACCACGGCCTGGACTTCGGCCGGGTCGTCGACCTCGAGAAACTTTTCCAAGAGTGGGACGCTGGAAACTTAGGGAAGATCGATGGGGTCATTCACTTAGGGGCCATTACCGACACCACTGAAATGAACGTCGAGCTCCTGCGAAAGCTGAATATCGAGTATTCCCAAAAACTTTGGGAGCGCGCGACACGACTGCAAATCCCCCTGGTTTATGCGAGCAGCGCTGCCACCTACGGTGAAGGAGAAAAAGGATATAGCGACAATGAGGCGCTCATCCCTGAGCTTCGCCCCTTGAATCCCTATGGCGAGAGCAAGCGTCTCTTTGACCTCTGGGCATTAGACGAAGAGAAGGCGGGACGTGCGCCCCCTGCTTGGGCCGGATTTAAGTTCTTCAACGTCTACGGATTTGGTGAACGTCACAAAGGAAAAATGGCGAGCGTGATCCTCCACTCCTACGACAAGATCAAACGCGATGGAACCGCACGGCTCTTTCGAAGCCACCGCGACGGCATTGCCGATGGCGAACAAAAACGCGATTTCATTTCCGTGGAAGATGTCATCAAAGTGCTCTTTTTTGCGCTCGAAAAACCCATCCGACGGGGCATCTTCAATCTTGGAACGGGGCAAGCGCGAAGCTTCTTGGATTTAGCACGAGCCACATTTCAAGCGCTCGGCCTGCCCGAGAAAATTGAATGGGTCGATACGCCCGTTGAGCTCCGAGAAAGATATCAATACTTTACCGAAGCCCGGATGTCGAAACTCGCGAACGAGGGCTATCAAGAGCCGTTTCTCAACCTCGAGGACGGCGTGGCACGCTACCTCACTCGATTGAGAGACTAAAGCGCAGCCCCGAAGGGGCGGGGAAGCTCGGGGACGGAGCATCTCCCACCGAGGCGCGGGCGCGGTTCCTCGGGATCGCTGGAGGATGTCGTCCGCGCGCATCGGGTGAAGCACGAAAGAGCGCGCTCGAGGTACGTCCCTTCTAAACCTACCCGAGTTTGCGCTCCCTCACTCCAACGACCGCCGAGGCCCCGCACCCCCACTTCGGGGTGAGGGATCGCCGTGCCCGTGCCTCCCCCCTCGGCGGCTGCCTTTGAGCAGTCACTTTTCATGAAGCGGCTCTGGCCCTTCGGGTGAAGAGGCCTCTAGCGCCATGGAAGGCGCAGCCCCGAAGGGGAGCAAGGAATCCATGGATGGATGTGCCTCGCCGCCCGAAGGGACAGAGCTGATTCATGAAGTTCGGGGACGGAGCACGGTACGCCGGGGTGATATACACCTAAGATCCTAAGGAAATACTGATGTGGGTGAGTCAGGGCCCCTGAAAGTGACAGTTCTCCGAAAAAAAGTTCGATGGGGAACTTGAGGACTCCCTAAAATGCCGTTTGATCGAGGGGACGGGGCTCGGATCCGACCCGGAACGCCCAAAATGTCACTTTCAACCCCTCTCACTCACGGGGATTCCATAGGCCCCGGTTCAGCATCGGGGACGGAGCACCTCGCGCCGAAGCACGGGCACGGTCCCTCGGGATCGCTGGAGGTTGTCGTCCGCGCGCATCGGTTGGAGCACGAAAGAGCGCGCTCGAGGTACGTGCCTTTTGAACTGGATCGCGCTTGCGCTCCCTCAC
>CANMSW010000026.1 GCA_947500275.1 Bacteriovoracaceae bacterium
ATCCCAGCCAGGCGTCGCCAGGCGCGCCATCCAGGCGCCCCCCCTCAACCAGAAACCGCTGTGCGGCTGGATTCGCCAGACGAATGCACCCATTGCGATCCAAGACGATCAGCACTTGCTCAATACTGCGAAGAATCGAAGCGTTGAGTTCGCCCATTTCTTCTAGAAGGCGGTTTTGCCCTGCTAAACGGTCAGTTTGGAGTTCGACGGTCCGGCTCCGCTCAAGCAGCGCGGTAGCCATGCGATGAAACTCGCGAGCAAGCGTGCTCACTTCGTCATCACCCGTAGAAATAGGAAGCGCACTCAGCTCCACCCGGTTTTCGCGGCGTAACCCCCGCTGTGTGATATCACGTGCAATCTGCGTCAACTGGGCGAGCGGTCTGAGCGCACGCTCCCCTAACCAGATCACCAAAAGCGAGAGCCCCAAAACCACGAAGAGGACCGCTTCAAGCGCTGTACGTAAGCCTGAAACACTCTCTTGAGCTGTGACGAAAGAATGCCTGAGAAGACGCTCATGTTCGCTCGAACCCCAGCGTACTCGGCGAATCCAGTCTTCAAGGGTCGGCGCAAACTCTGCCCAAACTGCCTCGGTGGCCGCAAGGTCATGACTTTCCAGCGCGAGACGAAGGCGATCACTCGAAACCGAGAGGCTCTCAAATCCTTCGCGAACTGAAGAGGCCCAAGCTCGCCATCGCTTCTTCGAGCCCGCATCCGCCCAGGGCTGATCGGACTTCACCGAGTCCTCCAAGCGCTTTAGATCCTGTCGAAGAACTTCAACCAGCCAAACCGGAAGGGGTTTAGGAGACCAGCGCGAATTATCCCAATTCGATCGCCCCATACGCCGGTCGATCTCGCGGCGAAAGACTTCCGAATCCGCCTCGAGCTGCAGAAATTGTTTCCCGAGTGGCACTGCAACCGTATTGATCGCATCCAGCGAGCGATTCACTTCACCAATTCGAATCACGCTCGCCGTTGAGGCAAAGAGACACAACCCCGCCAGTGCAATCACCGAGGCCAAAACTCGAAGTCGTAGACTAGAGCGCCGAGCAAGCTTCATCTAGCCAAGATTCTAACGCCCGCGGCCTCATCTCTCAAGCGACCTATCCTCAAGCTTTAAATAAAAAGATCCGATTCATCGGTGGGAGAACGCCAGACTGCGCAGAAAAGTCACGTCAGCTTTATGACGGACTTCCCAATAACGGGGCGCAGCCTAGGCTAAAACGAGAATCAACGTGGCTCAACCGGCAGAGATCCTCAAAACAAGCAAAGTTCTGTTTCTGAGCGATGAGCGCCTCTCTCGTGATCGCGCGCAAATTGTGGCGCGCACCATCAATCGCCTTCGATCCCTCTGTCATCTTGAAGTGATCCAGAAAAATGGGGTCACTGAAGATCAAATTATTGAGCATACGCTCAAAACACGCCCCAATCTTCTCCTTCTTCCCTGGCACAAGGCCCTGCAGTGGACCAAGCTTGATGGTCAGTTGGGTGCGCAGCGTCTGCGCGCCCCCGTGATTGCAGGCTACCTGGGTGAGCCCATCTCCGTTGAGCAACTTGAAATTCCGAGTAATCGGACTCGAATGACTTTTATTGATACACACCGAACCGGCCCGGAAGAGATGATCCCGTGGATTCTCTCCCTCGCTCACGACGGACTTCGCGGAGGATCAAGCGCGATCCATGCTCTCGTGGACCCCCCTCGTCCAGTGCCTACCCACTGGGAAGATCGTTGGCCCGCCGGTGAAAGCGCAGGAACTTTTCTCGATCGACTGCTCGCCCATCCCGACCTCGAGCCCATGGGCTGGTCCAGCCGACGCCAGCAACTCCGAAGCCTCGCAATCGCACTTTGGACTTTGATTCACGAAGAGGGCCCTGGTGCGGGAGAACTCTCGCAAATCCAAGCCTCCGCGGCGAAATCTGAAGTGGCAAAACTGCATCTCGGTGTCTCAACTAGTCTTCTGACGCTTAGATTAGTTTGGTCTCTTCCGGTCTGGAACTCTCGAGATGTTCTCGAGTCTTGGTGGCGAAGACCCAATCATCTCTCACCCGACACGCCCGCCATCGTCGCGGCAAACTGCGATATACTCCGGATTCAACACCACGCGGACGCATCGCGCATCGAGCTCGTCGCAGGCTTCCTGCCCTCCGCTCCCTCGATGAGCGCACCTCAAGAATTACGAACCCTGATCATTGAACCTCTCGAGGATCGTTTCTCGGGTGAAGGACAGGGGGCCCTGATGCCCCCGGCTCTGCAGCCTTTAGCAGGAAGTCAAAAGTCTAATCCTTCAGCGCCGAATAGACCGGCTACCGATGGTTTGAGCGCGCCCCACCAAGAAATCGAAGCTTTGAAAAAACTTCTCGCCGAACGAGATCGCACGCTCGAGCGAATGCGCGAGGGAGGGGTCGGAGAGAACACCCAGCCCGCCCTCCGAGCGCCAGACCTTGAATCTCTGATTGGCGCCGTTCGCGATCGGATCGAGGATTCTCTTCTTCAGATCCGGGATCTGCATCGATCCCTCAAAGAAGCCAAGTACCGTGGACTCAAGCCCGAAGAAATCATGAAAGTCCGAACCCGACTCCGGTCTCTCCAATTGAGGCACAAAACTTGGGTCACGGAACTCAATGAGCTCTCGAGACGCTTTGATCGCGCCATCATCGACGAGGTCAGTAACGAGAAGGGGGAAGCTGCATGAGCACCCCCTCTTCCAAAGAAACTCAAAACTTCATACCCGTTCCTGTGCAGACGTTACCAACTCGAGTCCCCATCCCGACCCACTTATTTTTGCTGTTCACGAATCCAAAAACGAAAACCCAAGAACTGACCATTTGGAGACACGGCGGGCACGCGTTCTCAGATGACGAACTCCGAAGCCTCCTGGATTCAGGGATTAAAGAAGCCTGGATTCAAAAAAGTGATATCCCAAAATTTCGCACCTGGTGGCTTGAGACTGGAAAAAAAATAATTGAGGCGCGGAAGCAAAGTAATATAATCCCGCCACTGCCAAGCAACCCAACTGAAAGCAGTCCTTTCGGCGTCGTTCCAGACATCGGCCACGCACGAGACTGGGTTCATCAGTCTCCGACAAACGGAGGCGGGGCTCACGAGAATATCGACATTGACCTCGCGATTGTCGAAGCCGTTTCGAGTCTTTTTCCAAATCCTTCGCAACCCAAAGACCCAGCCACTCATCCGCTCACGGGTCGGCCTCATCTCGTCGGCGAGAATGCGCCCGAAACACTTGCTTTAAGCCGTGCATTCCGTTCGGACCGCCCGAAAGCAAATCCTCGTGAGGGGTTCACCCAGGCGAAAGACTGGTCACACTTGTGGGCGAAACTCCTCTCTGAACGGGGACGCGAGGAAATCCCCCGTGAGCTGCGGCTGAAGCTCTCAAGAGAATCTGCTGAGACTCTCTTAAAGTTTTCATTCACGGCGATGACTCCCGAACATCAGGCATTGGCAGAGTCGCTCATCACGGAGGCCATTGGATATTTTATCCGTGAAAGCCTGCATGACGTCGCCCCCGGACTGGAATCCTTGTGGATCAGATTGAGTAGCCTAGACCCATGTGCCCATTCACTCCGAGTCGCTTCGTGGTCTGTTCTCTTTGCTCTCTTGAATGGTAAGCTCCATCGTCCGCTCCTCGCCGACTTGATATTATCGGGGATTTTTCATGATGTCGGCCTATCGACTTTGCCGGCGCGAACCGGATTGACGCCCATGCGCTCCCATACTCCGCCCGAAGCGCAGGACTATAGTCGGCATGTCGATGCGTCTTGCAAAATTCTAGAAACCTTGGCGCCCAAAACACTGAGCGCTGTTACTCCCCGCGCAAGTAAGCTCATTCGCCAACACCATGAAAAATTCGATGGTCGAGGATACCCATCAGGACTTCGCGGATTCCACGTCGAGGAGCCCGCTCAATTTCTCTGCATGGCAGATTTACTCCTCACCTTAAGCGAAGGCCGCTGGGACGGGGTTACTCGGACTCACCGAGAGAGCTTATTCCTTCTCGAAAAACACGAAAGCGCCGGAAACTTTCCCGAGTTTTTTCACCCGAGCCTTTTTCAATCCCTCCAACGTATTGCGCCACAACCCGAGCCCGCGGAACACCCCGAGGATCATGAGCCCTCCGAAAAGAGGAAAGACACGGCATGAGCACTAAGGCAGCCGAGAAGGCCAAGAATGCCCTATCTGTTCTCCTCTGGAGTGACCTTGACTCTTCTCTCAAGAGCTTGATTCAGGGGGCTGCCATCAAACTCGGGGTCACGGTCGCATTCTCGAGTTCCGTGCAAGAAATGGTTGAACTCGCAGCATTCTCCCCTCGGATCTTGGTCATCTGCGGGAGTAATTCGCGCGAAGAACTTGTTCATTGCGTAACGCTCGCAAAACTCTTGGCTCTGAGAATCAGACAGAAATCAGGGCGTCTTTTTCTCCTCGTCGGATCCGATATGGAGCTCCTCGCTCCAAGCCTCAGGCGATATGGATTTCACGACATTAACACTCTTGCACAAGCTGCGAGCGCTTCGCTCTGGGAAAGCCGCTTTAAAGACGCTCTCCAAGCGTTAATCCCGGCCACCGAACTTAAGATTGAAACCGAACTTCACGATCAGGACACCCCTGAGTCAGACAAGATCAACTCGCAGCCGGCCGGTGGCGCTCCCAAATCAATATCAGCCCCCGCGACCGCTTCGCCCAGAGTACGGAACCTCCCTCCGATTGAGCACGTCGCCGATTTCTGGATTCGACCGAAAATGCGCGGTTCTGAACCTACTCGAATCGCAAATCGCTGGCGGATTAAACTCCGAGGCCCATCTCCTGTGGTTGGCGGCTGGTTTGCCATACCGTCTCCTCAAGCCTGTCTTCAGGCCCCGCACGATCAAGAGCCAGGCTGGTGGGAGTGGCGCTTCCGAGATGGCCTCATGGCGCCAACAGGGAATGAGCTCAACCCCAAAGAATTTGAATCCGATCGCTACCGCTGGGTCGCGCATGGCACCGAACCCTGGGCAGAGAGCGACCATTGGCATTTTTCCGGAAGCTTTCCACTCCTCGCTCTTTTAGAAGGCACTGGAAGAGACGCAAAAATTATAGCGATCCGTTTCATTGGTCGATCTGAAACGCTCCTTGATATCACGTACGACTCGATGAGCGCCCAGTTTCTTGCTCCAAGAATTGCAAAAACTTGGGAACAACTCAGTAGAGATATTCTCAAGGTTCGGTCGATCGATCCTTCTCATTTTAGATCGGCGCCCCAACAACGCCCGGACGCGGCGGGCCTGATGAGCCAGCTCGAGGCAGCCGCCCCGGCCCTTGCTAATGAGACTTCCCCTGCGCATCTCCCTGAAGGCGAAGGAAACCTTGAACAGGCCTCGATCGGTCCCGCTCAATTTTTCAAGCGCTTTGGAGGAATGAACGAGTTTGAACTCCGATGGCTTTACACGGAATGGCTGCTCGAAAGCGGAATGAAGTTGGGAAGATCTCGAACCCCATCCGAGATCCATCATGCCATGACCGATCTCGCAGTGCGATGGTTCGAGTTTGCGAAGGAACTCGTTCTTTCTGTTCGCCCCCAAGTCCAAGTGGAGCTTTGGCAAGAAACGGATGCGGGCCTCGATCTCTTGAGGAAAGTAGATTTCCCAGAGGAAAGCGACAAGACCACCGACTCCAGAGAAATGGCATTCACGGGTCTCTCGAGCCTCCCGGGCACCCGCGGCTTTTCAAAGCGCTCGTCGTGGGGAGCTTCCCACTCCGAAAGACCCCTGGGCGTCGCTTTGATCCTCCGACAAGAAAACGATCCCCAAACTTTAAATCTACCCATCGAAATTTCAAATACGCTCGAGAGGGTGACGGAATTCATCGCCCAAACCCTCCCTCTTCAGGCCCCTTCGACACAGTCTTCAAAGCCGCGCCTGAAAAAACCGGCCTAAGAATCCTTCATTCCTTCGCCTCCGCCACGGCGCCCCTTTCCGAGACTTCATTATCGAGTTAGGTTCTCCAATGAAGCTCATGGACCCGAAACTCGAACCCACCTCGGCCCAGAAACACCCCTCCTTCGGAGGTACATTTCCGCCATTGCCAACGCCCCCCACCCCTGGAGCGAGACGCTGGGTATTGCCATTTCTCTTAACGCTCGCACTCCATGGCGCCGCGTTTCTCCTTCTGCCACGAGTCGTGGACTCCATCTTGAAGGGATTTGGACTTACCGATCGGAAATCTGAAAGAACTCAGATTCAACAAATGAGCGCCGCCGATGTAGCAAAGCTCAGAGAACGAATCCAATCGAGCCAGAAGGACAAAAAGCTACTTCTCTCGAAGGAACCGGATGAAAAAATCCAACCCGAGGATCCTCGCTTTCAAGATATTCAAACGCTTTCCAATCGGAACCGGAGAGTCGAGAAGGAGACTCGAGCTTTGAATCCGACCTCAACCCTACCGCTCCCTCGAACCGGAAACGGGGGAAACCTCTCGAAGCTCGGCGTACCCCTTCCCGGCATCAATGCCCCTGTGCCACAGGGCAAGTCGAGCCAACGTTCGAAGGTGGGCGCGCGTCAAAAATCACCCTCGAAGTCGGGGTCAGAAGGATCGCCTGGGAGTGAGCAAGCCATCCTCGATGACGCCATCCCGACGAGCGCCGAGAATCTCCTCAACACGCGTTCGTCCAAGTTTTACTCCTTTTATGCGCGCATTCATCAAGCGATTGGACCCCTCTGGGAAAGCCGGGCGCGGGAGGTCACTCGCAGTTCAAAGCTCTCACCCAAGGATTATATCACTCGAGTCGAAATCATCTTAGATCGAGGCGGTATACTTCAAGGCGTCCGAATTTTCGAATCCGCGGGAATTCAGGCCTTCGACCGTGCGGTCACCGAATCCTGGAAGCGAGTGGGTCGTTTTCCAAATCCGCCCGCAGAGCTCCTGGAGAAAGACGGCTATCTCCATATGGGATGGACCTTCACCTTCCGACTCCAAAACGGAGTGGGCTGGCAAGCCCTTCCCCCACAACGAGGATTCTAAGGAGTCCTCATCGCAAGTGATACCAGGTGATACTGAGAAGAAGGAGAGCGCACGTCACCCAAAGAATCTGGTTTCTTGGACTTTCGAGGTGAATCTTCAAGGATTCGAAAAAGCCTAAGCGCGACCCACCGAAAACGAGCCTTCGCCGAGTCATGACCTGGTCCAATGACTGAGCGATTCGAGCGCGATTGATCAGATCCTTGCCCCCGAGCGACGACTCCTCAAGTTCCTTTCGAAGCTGCGCCTCTACGGAGTGAAAGAGTTTCCTCGCTTGATCCAAGGTGTTGCGACACGCAGCGCAGGCCATTAAGTGGTTCTGTATAAAAACGCGCTCGCGGGCCTGAAGTTCTTCGTCCAAAAAGCGCTGCGTCCAAGGTGCTCGAGGATCATAGTCAGGACACGATCTCGAAGTGTCCCCCTTTTGGCTCACGCCGGAGGGATATCCCTTTCCCAGATCCCATGCGAGCTCAACCCGAGCACTCCAGGCAAGTCGGGAAATTAAATCAATCAAGGCATCCGCCGCATCATGAGATTTGAGGTCCTTCTCTGAATCATGGGCTGCAGAAGCCAAGGCAAAAATCCGCGCCATCCTCCGCCAGGACCAACGGGAATGCCCATGAAGAGCGGACAGAAGGAATCGTGCTTGGTGTGGGAGCCTTCGAAACGCCGAACCCGGCAGCTCGGAGTGGGACTCACCCTCCTCCTGGCTCCACCGTAAAAGAAGAGCCGCAGCCCGCTCGACCATCAACTCGGGAGGTCCCACACGAAGACTCGCCGCGGCAAGGGCTTCGCAACTTTGCGATTCAGCCAAAGCTGGGTCTTCCCAAAGCGCCAACGCGATCTGTGCAAGGGTCTCGCGATCCGAGTCTCGCAAAGTCGCAGGGAGTCCATCGACGCCCCGCAAAAATAAGGGCATCGCCCGCCGAGCGCGGGGACTCTGAACCTCACTTTTGGGGGTTCCTTCGAGCGATTCCTGACCATCCGAGCTTTCTCTAGCGTCTCGACTCATGGATTCCTTATCCGGGGATTGACGATTCCCCATGAGCGAGTCCAGACTCCCCGAACGTCAGCTTCAGGGCCGGGGCTCACTCCCTGCTTGAGACTAACATACGCGGAATACCTGGGGGAATTTCAGATGATACGAACCAGAGCTCATGCTCTTTTTACAAAGCTTTGCTGTCATTTTTTTGGCACTCCTTCGCAGATCCTCATTTCTTTAATCCTCCCCCTAAGTACTCTCTTCGCAGGCGAAACAGTCCAAGCCCACTGGGAAGAAAATCCCGCTTCGTGGGACAGTCTTGATATCGAGCCCACCCGCGAGGAGGCTCTGAGTTGGTATCATTCGAGACGACTCGACGGTCACGCAGAGGAGGTTCTGCCTGCCCCCCTTCCTCTTCGATTGGCTCTGAAACATTTTCCACGCGCGGGCGCCCAACCCGTGCTGCTTGTTCATGGACTTTCACAGAATGACCGAGGACTCGACTCTCGGCTCAAACAATATAGCTTCGCACGCTACCTGCACGCGCAAGGATTTGACGTCTGGGTCGGGAACCTTCGGAACTCGGGCACCCCGGGATTCGAGAGCGAGACTCCGCCCGGGCCTCAGCACTGGACTGTCGAAGATTATGCGATCGACGACTTCCCAGCCCTCGTCAATTACGTCGCTGATAGGACTCGGCAACGTCCCTTCCTGATCGGCCACAGCCTAGCAGCCTGGATCATGGATGGGTGGCTAGCCGGACTCGAATTCAATTCCCACGGAATCGCAGTTGCGAACCCCCTCCGTGCGGCCGCTCGGAGAAATAGGATCCAAGGAATCATCACGGTCGCAGGCCTCTACAATCTTCGCTGGGAGCATATGCTCGCCGACTGGAAGAGGAATCCGATCGAAAACGAAGCCGACTATTACCACTCCAACTATGAGTTGGAACTGCTGGCGCGTTCGGAAGCACTCTCTTGGATTGTTCCAAGACTCCCGTCCCTTCCTCTCAACTGGATCGACTCGCTTGTTCACTTGCCGCTCAGCTCCATTCCGTTCATTGGGCACCGACTCGATCGCGCTTATGCAAAGTTCTCCTCGCACTTGATTGAGTCGCCTCTCTTTAACCTGTTCTACTATGCACCCAATACGGACCCGGAAATGGTCCGGACCCATGTTGAAGATGGCATGGAGTCCATTAGCCCGAAGCTTCTTGAGCAAATTGCGAACGCCTATGTTTGCGGAAGACGATCCGAATATCACCCGAACTCGCTCGGTTGCGAAGTCCCTGGCTACGATTACACGCAGGTCAGAAAGGACGCCGTAGCGATGCAAGTACCGCAACTCCTGATCGCAGGCGATCGCGACCGCCTCGCCTCAGCCTACCAGATTGAAAATTTCGGCTACGAACCCGCACGTAAGACCACTCGAAACGTAGATATCACATTTCGGGTCATGAGCGGGGCTGGTCACCTCGACATTTTGGGTGGAAAAAACACCGAAGAAGAAATCTTCAAACCCGTCGCGGAGTGGATGCAAGCACGTCACTAAGCAGTTCCCGAAAATCTAGCCTCCGCCAGCAACGTCGCACGAAGAGGAAAACTCGCACGTGCGGCAGGCGCGCCCGGGCCTGGCTTGGGGAATCGTGTTCCCTGCCACTAAATCGGCGGCTTCGCGCGCTAGACGCGAGATGCGCTCGTCGAGCTCCTCAAAGCTTGCGGGTAAAGGCACCGGGATTTCAGTGACCGAATCCTTCGAAAAGGCGACGAGTTTAGCAGAAATGCGATTACGACTTGTGGGCTCTAGCTTTCCCACAGCCCAAGCATAAAGCTCCATTTGCGTGCGGTAGTTTCCGAGTAATTCGTCGGGGCTCTTACGCTTCCGCGTGACCTTGAAATCGACCACGCACAAGGACTGGTCGCCGGGCGCAACCAATCGATCGATCGCGCCCACGACAACCTCCCCGGCTACGGGCAACTCGAAGCTAAGCTCATTCCAGACTCGACGTCCCTGAGCGGGATCCTCAGCCTGCATTTCGGGGGCTGCGTCCGCCCAGTCGATGACAGGGATTGCTTGAAACCGCTCGCCGCCCACTTCGCCTTCAAGAGCGCGTAAGCCGTCCCAATCCCGATTTTCTAAACACGCATGCACTCGCGTCCCGAGTTCACGCTGCGAAAGTTCATCTTCCTCATGTGAGTCCTGAGTCTCGTGTGCATGGAGCGCGCTCTCTTGCATGCTCTTCAGGCTCTGAATTTTCTCAGTCGACCCCGGGCGTTTCTCGATCACTTTCCAAGAGAAGGCACGTGGACAGTGCGCAAGCGTCGCCCACTCCGTCACACTGTGACGGGGCCGAACCATCCGGAGCGGAAACTCATATCGAGGAGAAATCCGCCCCTCGGTTGAATCATTCACGCTCAAGAAGGGGTCGGCGTTTTCGAGCCCTAATTCCGAAACCTTCTGCGTCACGAGAATCGGTGAATGCACCGTGGATCTTGATTCCCCCAGAGCAACCCAGCCCCGCCAAAAGTCTTGTCCGAGAGCGTCTTCAGGATCCTTCTCCTTCGTCTTTTTCGGCGATGAAGGCCGATCCCCCTCGAGGGAAGGCAACGGTTTTGAAACCTCCACCAAGACCAAGCGCTCCTTGGCCCGAGTCATGGCAACATAGAAAAGACGCTTCGTCTCGGCCAAGGCGAGTGATTTTTCGATCTCTCGCCATTGAATCTCCTCGCCATCCTCGCGGTCCCGCTCGCCCGTCGAAGTCCGCGGCGCGAGACGAGCCCCTCGGTGACGATCCCAATAGAGCAGCGGATAATCGCGATGAGGGATGGGCTTTTCCGGAAAATCCACCAAAAGAACTTGAGGGAACTCGAGCCCTTTCGAGCCATGAATGGTGAGCACCGTTAATTGACCCCGACCCCGCGGCGGTGGCACGTCGCGCTCGCGTCGCCCCGTCTCCACCGCTCTCGAGAGCTCGCGCACCACGGCGTGCAGATCATTCCCTTCAGACGACAACTCTTCGCATCGATGCCAGAGCCCAATCAGGGCCGGCCCGAGCTCCGCTTCCACCTCATCACTGATGCACAACGCGAGCAGCAACTCGCCCGGGCGCACGGTTTTCCCTGTCCGAAAAGGCGCGAGCGCTTGCGCCACCGGATGAACGGAACCAAAAAACGGCGTCTGAAGAGTCGGGTCAAGTGATATCCATTCGTCGATCAACCCGTCATCTATTCCCATCCAGGGGGCACGCAAAAAAGTGACTATCGAGAGTACGTTCCCTGGCATGCTCCAGGCCTTCAGAAAGGCCACGAGTTCGCGCACCCGGGGGTCCTCCCAAAAAAGCCCCCCACTCGAAACCGCGATCGGGATTCCCGCTTGTGTGAGCGCTTGCAGCCATTTTCGACCCTGATTTCGAAGGGTCCGCAGAAGAAGACAAAACTGTCCAAGCGATACGCCCCGCGCCGCTTCGGACTTAAGCCACGTCGCAAGCTCAGAGGGATCGGTGATTTCGAGTTTTAAGACCGGGGCGGTATCTTCGCTTGGCGCGCGTCCAGCTTCGAGGGGATCGTACCGCAAGTTCGATGCCTGAAAGAGTGGGTCACAAATATCATTCACGGCATGAATGATCCCAGGTCTCGACCGAAAGTTACGCGTGAGGACTAACGGTCCCCCAGAGGGACCAGGGAGCTTCGCGCAATACTCATCGAAAACCGAAACGTCGGCATCTCGGAACCGGTAGATGGATTGTTTCGGGTCACCGACCACGCAAAGGTTTGACTGATCGGGGCGCGCAAAAGCCCAGAGCAATTCCCCTTGAAGCGGATTGGTATCTTGAAACTCGTCGATCAAAACCAGATCGAACCGCTGGTGATAAGTCGCGCGGAGAGACGGATTTCGAAGGACTTTCGCAGCACCGCGCTCAAGGTCATTGAAATCTAAGCACCCGCGCCGGCGTTTGAGTTTTTGATATCGCTCAAGAATCGCACGGCCTACGCGGGCCAAGGATTCTTCGAGCGGCTGAGCAGAACCCTCCAGACGGTCCACAAGACCGTAAGCCTCGAGATTCCTCATGCGGGGAAGAAGCTCCTCCATCAGGACTTCTTGAGATTCACGTTCGAGCAAACGATCAAGGTCCTCCGCGATTCCTTGAGGAAGTCGATCACTCCAAAGGGTATCGACGGCCCGATTCCAAAGCGCTTGAGATTCTGGCTCCGAGAGCATCGACTCTTCGCCGTCCAACCCCGCTTCGCGCGGGTGCTCGCGAAGCACTGAAGCACAAAGACCGTGAATGGTCGTCACCCAGTGGCCAGCGAGAGGATTTGCAGGGTCCACGAGGCCGAGATCCGTTAAGCGAGTCGAAAGCTTCGCACGAAGGTCACTTGCAGATTTTTCGGTAAAACTCACGGCCGCGAATTTGGCTTGAGGATTCCGCCGCAGCAGCTCGGCGCACTTGATCGTGAGCGTGGTGGTTTTTCCACAGCCCGCGCCCGCCACGACTGCTACTCCCATGCCCCATGCATCCACCACTGCGCGTTGCTCGGTTGATAAGGAGGCTCTTAAATCCTGAACACTCGAAGACATGCGTCGTCACTCCGTTTCACTTGGCGGGACGGCGTTTCGATCCACGCCAGGAGGTCCGCCCGCTCGGTCAAAACCACACACGAGCGCAAACCTGCACCCGTCACACTCGTCGGGATCACGCGGAATCGGATGATGACTTCCTACCAGGTACTCCCGAGTCGTCTGATCGACTCGTTCCCTAAGAATCCGCCACCCTTCTTCTAACTCAATCTTCACGATACTCCCGTTTCTCGAGCTAAAACGGAACGGTTTGCTCGAAGGAACAGGAGGTTCCAGTTTTTTTCGCGACATCGACGTATCCACGAAAGACTCGAAAAATATTCCGCGCGAACGATCATTTTCTCGACCTAGAACCACGAACTGAGTCCCTGCGACCGGTTCATTCCAACGGGCCTGAGCCGCAAGACCATAAAACGGCATTTGGAGCCGGGTCCCATGCTCAAGAATCCGATTCCCGGTCGGATTCAACGATCCGGTTTTGTAATCGATCACGATGAGATGGTGATTCCAACGGTCCACCCGATCTGGCCGCCCGGTGATGATATACTCTTGGGTCTCAAGTCTCAGCTCTTCTTGATCGAGGGCAATGGACTCTGTCGGCGCGCGACTCTGCCATTCCCGCTCCACTTCGCAAAAGGACTCCAAAACCCGAAGCATATTTCTGCGCGCGTTCTCGCGAAATCGGCGCGAGGGCAAAAGACCGCGTGGGGGCGAATGAGTCCAAGCTTGGTCGAGCGCCTCAAGGGGCGTGCAGTTAAAGCCCCCCCCGGGCGATCGATGAGTCATCAAAATTCGAGCCGCCTCGTGGAGAAGCTTCCCGCGCTCTTCAGGCCAGGGGGAAGGTCCGGGAGGTTTAAGGTCGTCTAATCGCCACCGTCCTTGTGCGAGGCCAATGAAGCCACAACGCGACTGAGCCTCCAATTGACTGGCCGTCACGAGGGGTAAACCCGTACGGCGATCCAAGGGCACCGTGCGCCAGGGCAAAAAGACGTTCGTGCGCGGAGCCCAGCGCTCACTCGAATAGCCCCGCCTCCAACGCGGGTGCGCCCCTCGATCCATAGGCTCGGGCTCTCCCATTTCTGCACCTGACGTGGGGTCGGCCCCCCTTGGAAATCCGAATTCGCTTAAAAGGGGCCAAACTCCTGCTCTTTCCGAGCCGTCCCAATCAAATTCGGCATCGATCACTCGAATTTTTTTTGCGTGGTCGAGCCACGAAAACAAAGCGGCCCTGCGCTCACGCCTCACGGTCTCGACCGATCTCAAGGGATGATCCGCCGACAAAAGCTCGCGCTCGCGCTTGGTGAAAAAATAATCACCCGTTCCGCTACTTCCCTCGCCCTGAAACCAATCTGCCGGTAGACCGAAAAACCAAACCGTCTCGGCCCGAAAAGGCGCCTGCTGATTCAATCGGTAGAGCCGCAGGCCCCCTGGAGTTGATATCGCATCAGCCGGAGGTGAAGCGTCCTGCATGCGATGTCTGAGGCGTTCGAGCCAAGCGAGAAGCGGCATGGCTCTCGGCCCTTGGCCGCGGTCTTCTTCAATCGGTCGGAGGTCTTGAGCCAACTGGAGCCACTGAGTTTCAAACCAAGACGCAATCCAAGCCTCGTCGACACCCATCCGCTCACGCAGATCCAGAGCGTGAAACGCGGAGAGCTCA
>CANMSW010000027.1 GCA_947500275.1 Bacteriovoracaceae bacterium
CCTGCCATTCTCCATCCTGGAATTCAAAATTCCAGCCGTTCCCGAGGAATTCGCGAAGCTTTTGTGGGTCGGAGTGAAAGTGACGCATGAACTCATAGCTGTAGATCGAATGACTTCTTTTTCTGAGGGCGGTTCCCACTGAGAAAAGCACCAGGTTCCGAGTAAGAGTGGGGTTGTGAGCTAGAACACAGTTGAGATCACCGGGACTGGATGAGCCCTGGCAAGGTCTGGCAGCGAGGTCCGACTTCTCGTTCCACTCTTGATTGAGTCGGCTTAGTAGTCCACTACCGGCCATCAGGGACTCTTGCGCGATCGCTAGGTTCACATGCTTCAGTGCGGAGTTGAGGAGTCGCTCAGGACGGGTTACGGAGCGCTTGACACCCGTGCCACTCAATATCTGATTCAGACTTGGGAGTTTGCTTTCCTGGTGAAATTCAACGAGGTCCAGGTAAGGGAGGAGCTCGAGCAAGTGGGAGGTGAGCTCCTTCAGAAGATCTGTTGCAAGGAGTTGAGAGAGTTGCTGATCAGAGAAGGGGGTAGGAGTCCTGATTGCATCGAGTTCCTCATTTCGATCGGAAGTGGAAGAGTCCAAAGCGTGTGTTTTTTGGAGCGGTAGCAGAAGGCCTTTTCTGTAGCCTCTTGAGTTTCCGAGGAGTTCGGAAGTCAGTGAGAAAGTGGGGTTGAACTGTTTTTCGATCAGCTTGCCAGCGCCAACGATCTGCCCGTGGCTTTCAAGAGTGAGATAAGAATGGGTTTGATTGGACTCCTGAAGGAGACCCTCGATTCCCTCCACACAGCCTCTGAATTCCGGAAGGTATTCGTTGAAATGCGCACGGCGGGCCTGAGAGTTTGCGAAGGCTTGCTTGAATCGGATGTAGCCGGACACTTGTTCACGAGACTGGAGGAAGCGCGCACAACCTCGGAACTTCTCGAGTCCGATCTCTCGCATCATGCCTTGTGATATTCGTGCGTCTTGACGAAGGTAATCGATTTGTTTCAGGACTTGTAAGTGGCCCTCTTGGATCTGTTCCGAAAGATTCACAAGGCCCTGGAGCGTTCGCCCTTGGTTTTCAAGGATTTGTTTTTCGAGCTCGATTGAGGCCTGTGCATGACTGAGCAAAACCTGCTGCCCCTCGTAGAGGGCCTCTTGTCCTTCACTCAGGGCGCCGAGGGCGTTCATCACTTCGCGATGCCGAGATTGACCAACGTCGGGGGCGTTCATGCCGAAGAGGCGTCCAATCTCATTGGCGGCTTCTAGCCAATTTCCAGTCGCGAGGGCCCCGGCGACGCTTGTTGCTGAACTCGTGAGAGATACAATTCTCTGTGCTTCGCTGATGACCTGCGGCTTGACGCCAAAAGTTTGCCCGAGGTGAATGAGCGCTTGAGCTCCATTTAAAAGCTCGCCGAGGTCACGCTCGAGTTTTTCACGTTTGGAAATTGAATCGAGCTTCGTAAGCTGCTCCAATCTATCTTTTTCCGGAATTCCCTCGATTACACCGCCCTCAATGGCAGCGCGCTGCTCGGCAGTATTCATTCTTGAGAAAAGGAACTGGGATAAAAAATTCAATTTTGAGTTCGCTTCATCAAGCGTTTTTCGGGTGTGAGAAGCGTCCGTTTGGAGGGTGCTGATGTTCTCCATGAATCCCTCAAGTTGGGTCGCAAGTTCGCCTTGGGATTGAACGACTTCTTCAAGCAGGTGATTCGTTTCAGACGCATATCCAGTGAGGGCGCCACTGACGGCTTGGATACGTTGAAGAAGCTGTGCTTGATCTTCTTTGATATCTGCGTTTCTTAGCCGATTCAGAGATTTTTCATGAGCGAGCTCGCCGAGGGTGGTCTTTAGAAGAATACTGTCCATGGCGGCTTGGATGACGGGGGATCTGTTTGCGCCGGCGGCGTTGCTCCAGCTGCTGACTTGTTTGAGCACGAAGGCACGGGCTTCCTCGGGGGACTTTTCTGTGAGTGCATCCCATTCCCTCCCTACTTGCTCGGGAAGTTTCTGGAGCTGGATCGCGATCAGTCCGCGTGCGGCATCTCCGGCCTCGCGCTCGTAGGCTTTTAACACTTGGACGAAGGCGCGATCGGTCCCTTCAGTCACAGCCCCAAGGATCAGAGCCTCTGGAATTCCGATGCCCGACGCCGTTGCGACAGCCGTTCCAGCCTTCAGGGTTCCGACTGTGAAGTCACGAACTCCTTGAATCATCTCTTTTCCAAATTCGATTTCTTTTTTGTTTTCCTCGAAGTCGTTTCGAAGCCCACTTAAATGGGTTTCCCAATTCACACCTTCGGGCAGAGATTGGCGGGTCATGTTGCGGGGGGGGAGTCGACCTGCAGAGTGAGCCTCTGCGTCGACTTTCTCGCGGAGTTCTTGGCCAATCCAACGGTACGACTGGGGCGAAAGCGCTCCGTAAAATTCAGGGTCGCGGTAGCGTTCGATGGCTTGCCTGGTTTCAGGCGACAGCCAGTCTGGGGTGTGGGTGGTTGCGGAACCGGGAAGGAATGCTGTGTTCGAAGACGCGGATTCGGAGGGAGTACCCGCGCCATTGCCTTGAACATCAGGGTCGAAGGCGGAGTTGGATGAGTTTTGTTTTCCGCATCCGCTCAAAGAGTGAGCGAAAATGAGGAGTCCAAGGGCTGCGATATTTCTTTGATTTGTTTTCATCTCGGTACTGCTTTCGAATTTAATTTTTTTTTAATTACTCGTGGCTCCGGGCCGCTCGGAATTCGGCCCGGAGTTGATCGCGCATTTGATCGAAAAGACGCTGATTAAGAACACGTTGATCGAAGCGATCGAGAGTCTGAATGACGGTCTGTTCAAGATCCGAGATACGAGAATTGAGTACAGTGGTTCGTTCAGTGAGTTGCGTGTTGAAGCTGTTTTGGAGGGCCTCGAGTTGCGATTTGAGAATCCCGATTTCTGAAGCTTGGGTTGCCGAGAGCTGACTTAGGAGTTCATCGACTTGTTGACTCGAATAGGCCTGTACCGTTTTTGGCGTGCAGGGACGCCCGCGTGCGTCGACCCAGCCATCTCCGTGGGGTCCGCCTCTACTGGGATTGAACTGGCATTTTGAATTCGGGAGGCTGACTTGATTTTTATTGATCGCGATAGCCGGTTCGATGCTGGCTTGAGCGGACTGGGTGTTCGATATCAGTGGAGTGACGACGAAGAGAACGAGGGACAACTTCAGTGATCGGTTCATATTTTCTCCTGTTCAGGTTTCTGCTTAGGCCCTGTGCCTTTGCACGCGGGCCCCTAGAGCAGGAGCTGGGCCACGAGGGTGAGCCACCTGTAAGGATATGAAACGATTGAGGTATGTTGATCTGACCAGGGACGGAGAGATGCGCCTTGTGGGGTTTATCCCATACGGGATGTGTGGGGATTAGCCTACAGAGGGGGGATTCGGAGGGGCTGAGCTGGGCGGACTAGACAGGGATTGGCAAGAAGCCTTTTTAGGCTTCTTTCTCGAAAGCGAGCAAGAAGCCTGCGATCGTACCCATGATAGAGAACCAAGGAGTTGATTCTTGGATCCCTTGGAGGAGTCCAGGTCCTCCTTGGAAGAGGGATGCGACCGCTCCGAAAAAGACTCCAAAGCCAATGCCGAACAGGGCTCCGGCTCCAATTTTTTGGATTCTGATTGGCGCAGAGATCACTTTTCCCATGGAGATTTTCCTTCTTAAATAAGGGACACAGGTGGCCGTCGTCAGAATGCCACCTGTGTCTTTTCTTCTAGCGGTCAGCTCGCTTCAATTAAGCGAGGTCTGGCAGTGAACCATCCGCTTCTGATTTTGCGCGAGCGATAGCGTAAATCATTACGCCGTAACCAGCCTTCGCTAAGATATCAGAGATTGCGTATCCGACTTGTACGCCGACGACCGCCGATTCTGGCGAAATGCCAAACATCGGAAGCATATAAGTGATTGGATAGAATCCCCAGGTTGCAAGCATGAGAAGGCGAATATTCCGGACCAGTACCTGAACTCGAGGTGATTCGCTGCCGATTGCTGCTCCGAGTTTCACCCAGAGAACATAAAGGATATAGACGAAAGGAATCGAGCTGAGGGCTCCCCAAATTCCACGCATCATCATGTCATCTTTAATGATTTCACCTGGGTAACCCAGCGCGATCATCAGAAAAGCTGCGATGGCGAGCTTGCTGAGAGTGCCTTCCGACTCTTTGCCCTTGAGTTGCATCACGGCAATCAACTCGACCAACAAGAGCGGCACGGTCAGTAGCCAATCGACGTACCGGTAAGCGTCATTGAATGGCTTGCCGGTTGGCGCATAGGTTCCTGATGCACCCAATGCATAAGCTTCTTCGAAACTGTTGAAGATGCGGAAGTAGTGGTAGCAGGCGATTGCGACTACCAGGGCGGAAACGAGAAGAGCTGGCCGATACTTGGCCCCGACTTGGCTTCGTCCCACCAGGAAGAAGATAAAGGCCGCCCCCATCGAGGCAATCGTTAACGAGAAGATATTGTAAATCAGTGAGAAGTTACTGTTGCTTAGCTCCGACATAAGAGCCTCCTATTAAGATAGTTCAATGCTCCTTAAAGTGTAGCCGGTCGGAGTTGAGTTGGCGATTTTTTTGTAAGATCTTAGAATTATTATTTTTTTGTTGTTCAATGCTGTTTTTGGGGGATTCAGAGTGACTGAATGGCCAGTTTGATTACCCCTCATCATTTCCTCTTTGAGGACTGGTGAGGGGGGCTGTTGCCGCGGGATCGCCCTCAGTACCCGAGGGGCGTCGTGCATTCATAAATGCCGTCGTAGAGCAGAAAGCCGTCCCGGAAGACGATGGAGTCCACACCGCCGGCGAGGTCGAAAACCTTCCGTCGGACAAAGTCCCGACGCCCGCGAACGCTTTTTAAGAGGTGCAGGACCATGCAATTTAAAGAAACCTCGTCTCTGGGCTTGGCCCACTCCGACCGAGCGCCCGTCAGTCGACCTGTGTTCAATCGCATGGCGAATTGGACCTCAAGCATGCCTGGCTGGCAGGACGATGGCTTAAGAAGGAGTTCGATCTCGGTGGACTGTGGGTACGAATTGGAAACCCGGATGTACTCCAGCGTGTCGGGCCCCCAGGTTGAGGTTCCCAGTCTATGCACCTCACCGATAATTAAGGCAGAAGTATTATATGCCGGAGTCGGACGCAGGATGAGTTGCTGATAATCTTTGAGCGCACCGTCGACGAGTGTACTCCGGTGCCGTCCGACAACGTAGCTTCCTCCTGAAGACAGCCCGTTGTTAATCCCGACGAAACCTGGATCGACCTGATGATCGCCAATCTCGAGAACGGCTGCATCTGAAACCGAGTAGGGGACCTCGCGAACTGCGAGCCCGGCCGCCGCGAACTCTGTGGGATAGATTCCTCGCAGCATCTCGTTCACTGCCGAAGCGTTCGCTCGAACCTGCCTCAGCATTCCTTGAGCGCTGAACTGGGAGTAAGGAACCAGAATGGGCTGCCGCGTGGGATCCGAAGCCTGGTAGTTGCACCAAAAGTTTTGATTGGAAGCCAGTAATCTTGGATCGACTGGGCTCAGGCGGGAATTCACCCGAATGTCTCGGCGGGCACTCGGAACGACCGTGAGCGAGCTGCCCCACGCGCTCGTGGGTGCATTCGAAGAGAACAGGAACCCTGGAATGAGCACAAGCCAGGAGAAGCTTTTTGGGTTGAGGATCTTGCGGAAAAGGCTCGTGGTCGTTGAGTAGATCATAGGCGAGTAGGGAGCAAGCCTGGTGCCATCTTAACATATTGTTATCTATGGTTTTTCAGGATGGAGGTTGTTGAGATCTTGGGCAGTTGACTAGGATCTGGGCTCTTCGGGCGTACTCCCGTCCTGAAACGCAAAAAGCCCGCTGACTCTAGCGAGCAAGCAGGCTTTTTGCGTATTTTCGAAAATGGGGTGACCAACGGGATTTGAACCCGCGACCCCCGGAATCACAATCCGGTGCTCTAACCAACTGAGCTATGGCCACCACAGATCAAGAGGAACGAACCACTTTTTAAGGGCAGCTTGCTTAGCTGTCAACCGCCGACTTGAGGCGTTTTACAAGATCCTTCAGTACTGGATGCTACTGGCCAGATCGTCCAGGGGTACGAATCGATTCATGGATGATTCCCGATCCAGGAGTCGCATCGAGCGGAAGAAGTCGGTGGCGGCTAGGCGTTCCTCCCGCGTCTTTTCTTCATAACGAACATCAGTCAGCCTGACGACCGTGTTGGGTTGGAAATACATCTTCCGGGCCATGCGGTGCCGGAAGAGATCCCCCCGTCGCACGAGTTGAGAGCGGTCGAGGGGCTGCAGCGCTGTTCGGTCGCTTTCTGCAGCCGTCGGAGGAGGGACCCGAAGGCGCAGAGGGACCTTCCTGATGGATTCTCGCGCGTAAACAATATGGTCGGCTGAGTGGACGATCGAGACATTGTGAATGAATGTTGCCACCGCTTGGCGCAACAAATCGGGATCGCGTTCGAGGGCCTCCGCTTTCGGGAAGCCTTCGATAAATCCGGCAATCGAATCAGCCCACTTTCGGGTGGGCTCATCGAGATCAAAATCTTTGAGCCATGACCGAGCAAACCCTAGGCAGGCTTCGTAATAACGGTCGAGGTAGCGTGCGTAGGGTCCTGGAAACTTCGGCCCCCCCATCTGGAAGCGAAAGCGGGGCCACGCGGAGTTGTCCTTGATGCCCGCATAGCCTGCGCGGATGAGTTGCATGAAACCATCACGGGTGGTTGGAAACGGAGTGTAGATTTCGCGCTGGTGGTTATGGGCGACTGAACGGTCGATATACAGGACCGCGAAATTCAGCGGCAATTGCATATAACAGTGCGGGAGTAAGATTCGCGAAACGGGATGGCCATCGGGAAGCGTGGTCTTCGTGATCGCGTTGATGGAATCTACGGGGAAATGGACCCTGGGATGAATCGAGGCGATGAGGGCGTTGGCGCACCCCTGAAGGACGAAGTACTTCGCGAGCTCCCAGTGAGAACCGTCCGAAGGGGTGAGAAGGCGATGTTCTAACCGAATGCCAAGGGGTTGGAACTTACCATTGGGAAAGCACTCAAGAAGCGTAACGCTGGGACGCAGCTCCTGACCGGCGTGAGTCCGCACTTGCCCGAGAGGTGAGAGATCGAGTTTGTAGAGTTGCCCCGGTTTATCGGCAGCGCGCATGCGAAGGAGAGGGGCGAAGTTTTCCAAATCCTCGGGATCAAGTTGGTCGCAAAGCATTTTTGCGAAAGGGGTCTCCACTAAGATGCGGCAGAACTCGGGATCATCGACCGGTTCAAGTCCCGGCTTGAGCCAGGTTTCTGTAAACGAGTCCATCCAGCCCGCGCGAAGGGTGGAGACATATCGGGCGACGACTTTATCCAAGAATTCTTCGATTTCTGATTGAGGCACATGGAGGACGGATGGAGCCATCTCGTCCGGGAAGTGAGGCGAAGGCTGGGGCCAGGGTGCCTGGATCTTCTGTTTGTACCCGCGAGGGTACTCATCTAAGTGAGTCCCTTCAAAGGCCTCGTTGAGACCCGTGAACCAAAGTCGCAGGTCGCGCCGATCAGCTCCGATTAAGGTCTTCAAGCTCTTGAACTGTTGGAGCGGGCGCTTCATCCAGGATTCCATGGAACCCCCCTTTTGCCTGAGTCTAGCAGGGGCTTGGGTCTAGAAAAAAGGGGAGATCCTCGGAATTAGGGGGTGCGATCAAGGACGACTTGCCCATCGATGATGACCAGACTGGGCTGAAGTTCCCCGAGGGAACGCGCCTGCGAGTCGAAAGGGTCTTTCGGAAAGATCACGAAGTCAGCCAATTCCCCAACTGCGATCGGGCCGGAGGAGTTCATGCCCTGGATGCTTTCGAGAGAGAGCTTTGCGTTTAAGGAAAAAGCTGCGACCGCCTGATCTTCGCTGACGCGGTTTTGCAGTTCGAAGGCCTGCCCATTTCGGTAGCTTCGCTTCACTGCGCAGTGGAGCGCCTCCACCGAATCTTGGGGGACAACGGGAGTGTCGGTACCAAAGAGGAGCAGGGCCCCTGTGCGTGCGATTTCTCCCCAAGCAAAAGCATAATGGAGTCTTTCGAGGCCCAATCTTTCGTCGTAATAGCTCGAATTTTCTGACGAGAAGTGCATGTGGGAGGGTTGCATCGCTGCCGCGACATTGAGCTTGGAGAAGCGGGGGATATCAAGCGGGTGGACCACTTCGATATGCTCAATCCGATTCACAAGGCGATGATTTAAGATCTTGTAGGATTCTTCATAGGCGTCGAGCGCCATGCGAACCGCGCGATCCCCGATCGCATGGAGAGTGACCGGGTAGCCTGCTGCATTGGCGCGGAGGACTCGGGCGTTGAGTTCCTCTTGGGAGTAGGGCGATTCACCGTGCTCTTGCGGCGCATCGGCATAAGGCTCGACCAGTGCGCCCGTGTAAGAGCTAATCACCCCATCGACGAACCCCTTGAAAGCGCTGACGCGGACGCGACCCTGCTTCTGCAGTTTTACGTCGATCTGTAGGATTTTTTGAAAATCTTCGTCGGAGGCCTCAAGGTCTGCCCAAAGGTACGAGCGCTGCTTGAGTTGTCCTTTTTCATCGAGGCGCTGGTACGCCTCGATGGTGGAGATGCCGACGGGGCCGCCATGATGAGAAGTGAACCCGGCTTCGAGACCTTCTTGCTCACCCGATAAAATATAACGCTCGAGTTGTTCTGGGGTTGAGTCCGGAATGGCTTCCCAGAGCAGGTCCGCGGCGGTTTCTAAAAATACGCCGGCAGGGTTTCCGTTCGGGTCTCGAAGAATTGTTCCGCCCTCGGGATCCTGGGTGTCAGCGGTGATTTTCGCTGCACGGATCGCAGCAGTATTGGCCCAAACCTGATGACCATCGCTATCGATCAAAGCGACCGGGCGATCGGCGCAGGCTGCATCGAGGTCGGCAGCCGTAGGGAATTGTGTCCCAAAGCCGGCGGCGTTCCAGCCACGTCCTAGAATCCAAGGGTTTCCTGGGTGGGCTTCAGCGAAGGTTTTAACTGCCGCTTGAATGGACGAAATCGACGAGCCTGAGACTTGGACTCGGTCGATGCCGGCACCCGACGAGATTTGGTGCGCGTGAGTGTCATGGAGCCCGGGAAAGAGGACTCCTCCCTTAAGGTTCAAGGACTCGCACTCGGGAAAAATGCAGGAATCTAAAGCAGTTTTTTGGTCTTCGAAGGAAACCAGTCGCATCCAGCCGGATGCGTCGGATCTTAGCCGGAGAGCCAGTCGTTCAGGTGCGGAAAACTTCGTCGAAGGAGTCCCGGTCCCGTATCGGATTTTCGAAAAACCATAGAGGACTTTCTCGGCTGCGAACCCTGATGGGGTATTGAAGCTTGAGAGTAAAAAAACGGCAAGGAGAGCCCAGGAGCGAGTCATGGGGACGAGCTAGCATTCTTGTTTGGGATTCGTCCACTGCGAGAAAATGGCAAGTGGGTTACGATCTCCCGAGTGGCTTTCAGGAGGTCGTAACCCACTTGTGATTGAATCCGGATGTGAGTTCCGGAGACCATTCAGGCATAAATGCCGCACAGTTTCAGCCAAGCGAGTGAACTGTGGGATCTCAGGCTCTTCACTTGGCTTGTTCGTGGCCGTGATCTTCCGCAGCTACAGCCTCTGATTCCGGGCCCGCGCACTCGTCGTTGTGTTTATCGTGGGCTCGATGGTGATGGCCATCATGCTCATAGTCGACGTGAACCCCCTCCTTGGTTTTGTGTTCCTCGGCTTTATGGCCACATTTTTTGCCATGATGGTGTTCATGTTTCCCTTGGGCTTCATGTTGGGGGTGAACGGCGGCGTCCGCGCCTTTCTTTGCATCGCCCTGCGCCTGTTCTTCATGGTGGTTAGCCCAAGCAGGGGCCGTGAAATTTACACCGTAGAACAACAGAGTCATGATTGAGAAAGAGAAAGATGTGAGTCGGTGTCGTGAACGGATCATGTTCGAGGTCTCCTTGTTTAAGACAGATACTAAATGATCCTCATAGAATATCATCTGTGTCCGAGTGACCCGAGGATGTGTCTGAATCGACCTCAGCGAATTGCCATCCCCGGGGTGGGTGCTCCGTCCCCGAACTTGCCCGAACTTGGCGCAGCGATCCCGAGGAACCGCGCCCGCGCCTCGGTGCGATAGAAGCGCCTCTGTCCTGGGTTAGATTTCGGGACGAGGCAATACGCTCAGCGACGGCGTCTTCGGCTCCTCTTTTTCCCTTTAACTGGCGCTTTCACTTGGGCGACGCGCGGATGAAGGGGGTCCAAGAGGGGATCGCTTTCCGTGTTCCACGTGTTTTTGGTTTTCAAGTAGGTTTCGACGACATCCCTGAGAATTGGGCCCGCGATTTTTTTAACCCGGCTCTCGGGGACCTGTTTGATCGCCCATCCCAAGTCATCTCCGCCGCTCGCCATAAAGTCGTTCATCGCAAGCGTATAGCGTTTCGAGTCTTCGACTTTGCGACCGTCTTCTAGGCGGACTTCGATGAGTCGGTTCATTTCCCAAGGGTCGATTTTGTGATTACCGTCCAGGTCTTCCGAAGGGGCGCCCGATGACAGCTCAATAATCTTGAGCGTCAAGCCTGAAACGGGAAACATGCCACGCGGTCCTGAAAAGGCGGAGCGCAAAATCTGTTTGAGCTCTTTACCCGTGACTTCGAGAACTGAGACGAAGTTATCGAAGGGCAGAACTCGGAAAAGCTCTTCATAGGTTATATCACCCTGGTCCCAATTTGCCCGGATTCCACCTGGATTCATCAATGCAATATCAGTTCCGGCCTGATGCCTAAGTGCATCTGCGACGAGATTTCCAAGCGGGCTTTCTGATTCGCGAATGTGACGGATTTCTCGCGCAGCTTGGCCGACAATGCGCTTCTTTTCGAGAGCGGTTGCATCGAAAATAGGTTGCAGCAGGTTTTCGGTTTCAGAGTCGGGTCTGATTTTTCTGCCGTGAAAGGAAGGTGTCACCAGATCGCCACGTCCATTTTTTGGTGCTGGGCGATCCCCGTTGCAGTCATGTTGATTCTCGAAAACTTTCGGGCAAATCGGTACGGGCCCTTCGATTCGAGTCCATTCACGAAGAAATTTTTTCGAGTGAGTGTCAACCGTAAGGTAGATCAAGTTGAAGTAGAGGTTTCTGGTTCCGGCTTGGATCACGGGAACCCCGTTGACCCAGTGGTGAACGACTTGATGCGTGTGTCCTGAAACAAAAGCGTCCACAGTTCCTGGTTTCAAGGATTGCAGAAGTTCGGTTGCTTCTTCGCCTTCTTCGCAGGGACCTTGAGGGTCGTTTTCTTTTCGGAAGGCGGAATGCTGAGGACCTTTTCCAGGGTAGCATTTCATCCCGACGTGAGCAGTGACGACGACGAGATCAGCTCCGGCTTGGCGCAGCGCCTGGGCTTCGCGCTCGGTCGCGGCTTTGAGATTTGTGAAAGCAAGCGAAGTGATATTATCGGGTCGAGTCGTGACCGGAGTGGAGAGTGTTGAGAGTCCTAGAACCCCCACTTTGAGACGACCCGCCTTCAGGATCGTGCGGGTGAAAAGGTTGTCCCACGTTGGAGTTTTGCCGGTCGCCTTCTCGATCATGTTCGCAGAAAGATAAGGGTATTTCGCCTCTTTCATTCTCTGTTTGAGCGCACCTAACTTATCGCCGGTCGATCCCTCTGGACCGATGGGTCCGAAGTCGAACTCGTGGTTTCCGACTGCCGCAGCATGGAATCCCAGTTGGTTGAAGAGCCTCACCATTGGGGCGCCTTCTTCCTGATTGCTTTCGATCGAGCCTTGGAACTCATCGCCGGCATCGAGCAGAATGAGGCGATCTCCGAACTCTTCTCGAAGCGTTTTTACGTGAGCCGCGAGAATCGCAGCCCCGCCACGTTCAACCTCTACGGGGTTCACACCGGGCTCCTCACGGGTCTTGGTCACGATGGGGGCTAGGGCTCCGTGAATATCATTGGTCCCGAGAATGACGATGGTCTCGAGTTCCGGCCCCCGTGGCCCTCCTAAAAGCTCATCGGTGGAGGGGGTTTTTCCTGGCGTCGAACAGCTGGATAGCCAGGCTCCTGAAAGGAGGCCCAAAATGACGAAAGAGATGCTTTTACGAGTCTTCACGAGAGTCGTCTCCAGTGCGTTCAAGATTTGAATCTGTGTCTGGACGTGAGCATTGCACGGAGAAGTGAATTGCCCAAGAGTCCGACGCAGCGGGGATGTGAAAAAAACACACCGACTGCAGTCGTGCATCGAGGCGGCAGGTTTTACCAGGTGCGCAGACGTTACCAAGTGGGGTTGACGCTCTGTTGACGCTTTCTTTTTAAACAGGATGCATTTTCTTCATTTAGCGTCTGTTTTGCTTGCGCGCGCTCTCCTAGACTGAAAGTCGACATGGCGAAAAACTCCAATTGGAAACCCTACGCAAAGTCTTTTTTCATCGCACCCGTCGCCCTTGGCGTCGTAGGTGGCCTCGTTTGGTATGGCGTTAGCCGTACGAAAAATCGGGCGCCTGTGGTGAGCCACTCTGAATCCGAGACCTTGGACGAGAGGGGGAGCGAGCATGTCGAACGGGGCGAGCATGAGAGAGAGGGTAAGTCCCATCGGACACGGCATGCGAGAGAAGACTCGGATATTTCTGGTGAGAGCGACGGTAGAGGATCGCATTCGACCTCGAAAGGCAGCGGTCGGAAATTAGCGGGAGGCCCCAAAGTTCAAGTTGAGGATCTCCCGGTGTCTGCGGTTCTACCGGTAGCACTCAAAGACTACGCGGCCCTTCCGCTTTGTTCGCGCGAGGAATCTCGAGGAATGGGGCCAACCGCTGGCAAAGTAGAAGCCGCAGAATGGAGTCTCGTGATGGAGACTTTTCACGAAGCGAAAGCAGACCTTCTGGCTTGGCTTGAAGAGCAGGCGGGTGCCCACCCACGAACCTTTCCTGCCGAATTAAGGGAGTCGATGGAGGCTCAGGTTCGCGATCTCCGGATACAACGCCCGCCGACGCCAGAGGAACCCGATCTAACTTGGCGCGGGATTGCGGTGATGAGTGAAGATTCCGAAGGACTGCCGCTCGTTCGCTTGGGCTCGGGTATGGTTTCACTTTTGAAGTCAGATCCTCGAAGGGCACGTTTTGAGTTCACGCGAGTGATTGCTCAGCGATGGTCGCCTTGTGCATTATCGAGCGCGGGAGCCGAGAAGGTTTGGAATAGCTTAAAGACTTGCATGGGTGTGACTGAGGACTACAAGACCTCTTGCGCCGACGGGGGATTTTCCGAGGCTGGATGGATGACGTCGACTGCGCTTGCGGCGCGAGTGAGTTCACCGGGATGTCGTATTGAGGGGCTGGCGGCTTCGGCTCCGAACTGCAGTACCACTCCTGCGGGCACCCATTCAAAGGGGCACACGGTTTCTGCGGCTGCGGAAAAGGTCCAAGCCCCTCATGGGGAAGTCTCCCGACACATTGCTTCGGAATCTCCGGATCACAAAGAGGCGGGTCACTCCGCAGGAGGACACTCGGACGTTCACGGCGTAGAGCATGCGAAACCTGCGCATCATCCGGCGGAAGCCGCACACAAAGATTCGCATGCAGAAGGAGGCCACCCTTGAAAATCTCAAAGCGACTCGTTGAATCGGTGTCCGTGATATCAGCCGTCTTGGTGATGGCTTCGGGCTGCTCGAGTGCGCCTGAGGATGTTCTTCAAGGGGGGGCATCGGGTTTTGCCTCGGCAACAGGGGGTGCGGCAATCGTGGAAGCCTTTGTAGAATACGCGGGCCCGGCGGAACGTTGGGGAGGACCTGAGCCTCTGATGGTGCAATGGTCGGCCCGTGATTCGACTCAGGCCTACTCGTTGGTGAGCATGCCCGATTGGAAAGCTGCCCAGCCTGAAGTGAAGGGCGGAGAAGCACGGAAGCCCGCGTCCGCTCAAGGGGATGATATCGCGCATGCGGTCGTCGAAGGTGAAGGAACAATTCGCAAGAGTTGGAATTCTCCGGCGCTTCGCGCACAGCTCGCCACTTTGGCGGAAGCGGTTTCTGACCCCCACTCTAAGTTTCAAGGGGGTTGTCTGTATCCGGTGCGCGTTCGCTTACTCAGAGCGGATGGGAGCGTTCTTGAAAAAGCGGGCTGCCGCTCCTCAAAAGGATGGACTCGGGTCGCGGGTGCCCTCGTGGCAGGCGCATTTTAAGTCC
>CANMSW010000028.1 GCA_947500275.1 Bacteriovoracaceae bacterium
ATGCCGAACTTCTCAGGAGCCCGATCCATGAAGAGCGAATGCTGGCTCTCATCATCTGGACTGAGCAGATCAAAAAATCCGATCCAGCCGAACAAAGGAAACTCGCACGCCTCTACCTCCGCAACTGGAAGTCGATCAACAATTTGGATCTGGTCGACGTGTCAGCGCCGATCGTTGTTGGGCCAGCGCTTTTCGCAGCCGACACCCAAGTCCTCCGCACTTTGAGAATGTTCATCCGCTCCAAGAACCTCTGGCAGAGACGTATCGCGATCCTTTCCACTTTCTACTTAATCCGAAGAAACGAGTTTGAACTTTTGCGTGAGTTTACTGAGACCGTCCTTCAGGATAACGAAGACCTCATCCACAAAGCTTCCGGGTGGATGCTGCGCGAAGCGGGTAAGAGGGACCTCTCCGTTCTCAGAGGGTTTCTTAAGAACCATGCTGGCATCATGCCGCGCACGATGCTCAGGTATTCGATTGAAAAACTCTCGAAAGCCGAACGGCTGAAGTGGATGAAAACCGCGGCACTTCCCTGAGGATGATTCACGCTGAAAGGCTTGAGCCCGGGACTCGAAATCGGTACCAAGCTCTCATGAGCTCATCGAACGCGAACCCGCTGCTGGCCCCCTCCACCTGGAACACTCCTTTCCAAATCCCTCCCTTTGAATCGATCCGCAGCGAACACTTCAGCGAAGCCCTCACGCTTTCGATGGGCAAGCACCTCGGGGAGCTTCAATCGATCGGCCAAAACCCGGACCTCCCCACTTTTGAAAACACTCTGATTGCTTTGGAGAATGCGGGGACTTGGCTGGAAACGATCGTGAATATTTTCTCGAACCTCACTTCGGCAAATACGGGCCCCGCTCTTCAAGCCGTTGAAGCGGAATTCATGCCCAAGCTCGCGGCCCACGCAAGCTCGCTCTACCTCAATGCCCCCTTATTCCAACGCATCAACCAGCTTTACCAACAGCGCCACACTTTAAAACTGGCAACCGACGAGCTTCGGCTCCTTGAGCGCTGGCACATGGACTTTGTTCGCGAAGGGGCAAAGCTTCAGGGAAATGCACGGAAGCGTTTTGAAGAGATCAGCATCGAGCTCGCCAACTTGTGCACGCAGTTTTCCCAAAATCTGCAGAAGGACATGGCAGCAACAACGCTCACCCTGACTGAACGGGAAGATCTTGCAGGACTTCCGCACGGGCTCCTCGATGCGGCACAAAGAAAGGCCACCTCCCTCGGTCAAAGCTCGGCTTGGGTCTTCCAACTCAACGAGCCCACCGTGATGGAGTTTGTCACCTATTCAGAACGCCGCGAGCTCCGCGAAAAATTCTGGAAGCTCTGGCGCCACCGCGGCGAAAACGCGGGTCCTCACGATAATCGCCCCTTGATCGGCCAGATTTTGGCTCTGCGTTTGGAGCAAGCGAAGCTTCTGGGATTTGAGACGTATTCCGACTACGCGATTGCGACGAATATGGCCAAGACTCCGTCTGCGGCCCGCGACCTCCTCATGAAAGCCTGGAAGCCCGCACGTCTGCGTGCGCTTGAAGAACGCGCGGAAATGACCCAATTAGCGGTCGAACTTGGGCACGGGAAACTTCAAATCGAAGAGTGGGACTGGAACTATTACGCGGAGAAGATTCGCCAAAAGAAATATCAACTCGATGAGAATGAAGTTCGCGCCTTCTTGCCACTGCCCTCGATGATTCAAGCACTCTTTGAGACGGCGGGTCGGCTTTTTCAACTGAGTTTCCGAGAAATCCCCAACGCCCCCCACTATCATCCGGATGTAAAAACCTGGGAAGTCCTCGATAGCACCGGAGCGCATCTCGGAATTTTCATCGGGGACTACGTCGCACGCCCCAGTAAGCGCAGTGGCGCCTGGATGAGTAACTATCGAGAGCAGCGCGGCCTCGCCCCCCACTCCGCCCGGCCCATCATCGTCAACTGCTGCAACAACTCTGAGCCCGCCGCGCCGGGTGACCCGACATTGCTGGGCATCGATGAACTGCGCACCCTCTTTCATGAGTTCGGACACGGACTTCACGGTCTCCTCTCGCAGACTCGTTTTCCACGCCTGTCGGGAACGAATGTTTTGCGGGACTTCGTCGAGTTTCCGTCCCAAATCCTTGAACACTGGGCGTTGGAGCCCGAGCTCCTTCGCCAGCACGCGCGTCACTACAAAACGGGCGAAGCCATTCCGGACTCACTCATCAAAAAAATCCACGAAGCTTCGAAATTCAACCAAGGTTTTGCCACCGTCGAATACACCGCTTCCGCTCTGATTGATCTCGACCTGCACGAGCAAAAAAGTTTTGACGGCTTCGATCCCACGGAGTTCGAGAAGGCTTTCAACACGAGAGTCGAGATGCCACCGGCGATTAAGCTCAGGCACCGCCTTCCCCACTTCCTTCATCTCTTTGCAAGCTCAGGCTACGCCTCCCAGTATTATGTCTATCTCTGGGCGGGAGTGCTCGATGCGGATGGTTTCGATGCATTCCGCGAGGCAGGAAACCCCTTTGCAATCGAACCTGCTCGAAAACTGAAGACCCACATCTACGAGGCAGGCAATACCCGCGACCCGATGGAATCCTATATCGCTTTTCGGGGCCGAGCTCCGGTCGTGGAACCGCTTCTCAAACAGCGAGGACTCTCGGGCTAGTACGGCCCGTCGAAAGCACGGTTCGTCAAGAAACTCTCACTTTATCCGCCCTCTGGATGCGCTATGCTTTAAAGAACTGGAGTGTTCTCCGGGGCGGGGATACCGATGCAACTCGACTCAAAAAAGATTTCAGCCTTTCTGTATGCTGCAATCCTCTCGTGGCCGTTTGAAGCTCACGCTATTCCAATTCAATATCGAATTGAGCCGATCGTAGGACTCGAGCGCGTTCAGAAACTTCTGCCGGACGCCCACACCAGCACCCGCCTTTTTTATGGCGCCCGCGCGACCGCGGGGGTCCCGTTCGCTTCACTTGAAGGCGAGTACACTCGATCCCAGGATGAGGAATCTTTTCCGCTCCAATCAACCAGCACACTCTCGACTGGTGATAAGGCAAAAGTCGGAATTCGTGGAAGTTATTCGCTTGGGCAATACCTCAACCTGAATGCGCGCATCGGAGGTGAAGCCTCTCAAGAAAAGACCGAAGTCACATCAGGAGGATCTTCGACATCCGAGACCACTCCGATTCAACTTCGTCCCTACTTGGGGGCAGGGGTTCAGCTTAATTTCACGAAGAAACTCAGCTTCTCGGCTGAGGTGGTAGCCACCTTTCGAGAACTCCCAGACTTCAGTCAGAACAACTACCAAGCGTCTGCCGGACTCGCCGTTTCGCTTCCCTAGAGCTTCGTTCGCTTGAGGCTCATCCCCCTGGTCTGCCCCACTGCCCTGTGGTAGCGCTCAGGAATAATGACATCGCAAAATGACGCGACCACCCATGCCCCCTTGGCCAAAGCCTTACTCCCCATTTTCCTCATCGTTCTGGTGGACGTCCTGGGACTCACGATCGTCCTACCCCTTCTGCCCTTCTATGCCCAAAAGTATGGTGCCACCCCCTGGATTGCCACTTTACTCACTAGCGTGTTCGCCTTCTGCCAATTGGTCTCGGGGCCAATCTTAGGAAGCTTGTCGGACCGCCACGGACGAAAACCGGTTCTCCTATTCAGCCAAATTGGAACCCTAATCGGATTTCTCATCCTCGCGTTCGCCGAAACCCTGCCTCTGATTTTTCTTTCCCGCGTCATCGATGGTGCAACGGCTGGCAACTTATCGATTGCGCAAGCCTATATCTCGGATGTCACCGCCCCGAAGGATCGCGCGAAGTCTTTCGCCGTAATCGGAATCGCATTCGGTCTCGGGTTCTTAGTTGGGCCAGCCGTTTCAGGCTACCTCTCGCAATACGGATATCACATGCCGATTTTTGCGGCGGCCGCCCTTTCATTCACGAGCATTCTTGCGACCCGTTTCTTGCTACCCGCCGTTACCAAGAAAACATCGGACGTCAATCCCGGCCCGGGCGGACGTCGCCTTTCCATTTTCAATTGGGGCGGCTACGTGCCCTATTTCAAGCGGCCTGAACTCGGAGTCCTCCTTCAGCAGTTCTTCCTCTTTGCGTTCTCGTTCTCACTCTTCACGTCCTGTTTCGCACTCTTTGCGGAGCGACGCTTCACTTGGCAGGGCGTCGCCTTTGGCCCCCGCGAGGTGGGATATGTTTTCGCCTTCACCGGCTTTCTTGGGATCTTCATTCAGGGCGGAATGCTCAGCCGCCTTGTGAAACGCTGGGGTGAAGAAAAAGTCACGTGGGTCGGATTTGGCTGCGCTTCGATCGGATATGTTGGCCTCGCCGCCTCGCAGAACATTCCGGCACTCTTAGGGGTCAGCGCCATCGCCACCTTCGGTCACGGAGTTCTCCGTCCGGCCCTGACGAGCCTGATTTCCAGGCGCGCACACCCCAATGAGCAAGGGGTCGTGCTTGGAATGACTCAATCCTTGAATTCAATGGCGACCATCCTCGCGCCCATGGTCGGCGGCGCTCTCATCGAGCACGAGTGGCTGAACTCTTGGGCTATCCTCACCGGACTGGTCTGCTTAGGCGGCTACCTTCTTCGGTGGAAGTCAGCACGCATGACTCAGTCCTTAACTGAAGCGCACGGCACACATCCCGCTCACGGGAGTGCCTCCTAACCGGGGCGAACTATGCAGTTGGAGCCGCTTGCCCCATCATCCACCTGGCAGCAGGAATTGCGGAGTTCGCTCAGCACTCCTGCGCAATTACTCCAGGCGGGACTGATCTCCCCAGAAGAGGCATGCGACTCTCGTTTTTTAGCAGTGATTCGTGAGAACCAAGTTCGAATCACGCCTCATACGGCGTCTCTGATTGATCGCGAAAACCCAGCGTGTCCTATTCGTCTCCAATCAGTCCCATCGGCTCAACGCGAAACGGATCCGGAGCTTCCGGCTTGGATCGAAGAGCTTTCGAATGAGATTTACGGTCAACCCAGTCCGTGGCGGGACGACGCGATCGGCGACCTCACGCGGCTAGAGGCACCTCGCCTAACTCATCGTTATGGCAATCGCGCTCTTCTGCATGTTTCTGACACTTGCGCACTTTGGTGCCGCTTTTGCTTCAGAAAGTCCCACCTCAACGACCGCGAAGAATCCCTTTACGTAGGTAAGTTTGACGAGGCCTTAAGCTATATCACCCGGACACCCGAAATCAGTGAACTGGTATTGACTGGGGGCGATCCACTCTCCTTGGGCGACGAACCCCTGGGGCGTTTACTTCAAAAGCTCGACGAAATTCCTCATCTGAAGAACGTTCGAATCCATTCCCGGATGCTCGTCAATCTCCCCTCACGCGTGACGGCATCGCTTATTGAAACGCTCGCGACCCCAAGGCGATATCACCTCAGCCTGTCCAATCACTTTAATCATCCACGCGAACTCGCCCCACCGAACT
The DNA here is from genome assembly GCA_947500275.1 of Bacteriovoracaceae bacterium. GTDB lineage: Bacteria > Bdellovibrionota > UBA1018 > UBA1018 > UBA1018 > CANMSW01. The sequence continues at coordinate 5,454 of CANMSW010000028.1, forward strand.
TAGAGAGTCTACGCCGGGTGCGGAAGGCTGGAATTACCCTACTCAATCAATCGGTGCTCCTGCGCGGCGTGAACGATCGGACCGAGACGCTCGTGGAGCTTTTCCAAGGGCTTTATCAAGCCGGCGTGATTCCGTTTTGGCTGCACCACCCGGACTGGACCCCGGCCACTTTTGGGTTCCGTGTTTCCATCCGCCGGGGACTCAACCTGTATCAGTCACTCTTTGGCCAACTTTCAGGCCCTGCCGTTCCTCAATATGTCCTCGACCTTCCGGGAGGCCTCGGAAAGGCCCCTCTCAACGACTCGCGAGTTCAGAGGCTGATCACCAGAAATCAAGATGGGTTTGAAGCGAGCGTCTACGAGATCCCTCGCCCATCGACTCGCGAGGGACAAGAAGATCAGCGAGTGCGGTACTTGGATCTGGCACCGAGCATCGAATCCACTCAGTCCTCAATCACCTGATTGAAAAGACTCGCTCCCACGATCACCCAGCAATGATGCCCCATCGACACTTTTTCGGTCGCTCCCTCAATGCATCGAATCGAGAACAGCTCACCTTCGAGTTTTAAACGCCTTTCCCTCACGTTTTCCGGAAGCTGATGGGTTTCAGAGAAACCTTCCAACGCGCGGTAAAAAGACTCCCGAAACTCAGCGCTTCCCCGAGTGATTCGGTAAGCAATCCAAGAATCCTCAACAAAGGGGTGAGCAATGAGCTCTTGAACGATCGGAGCAGCGCCCACCGGTTGCGCGAGCGTCTGACAGTAGCCGTGGCCATCTCGAATCGAGCAATTGAAACGGAACTCGGAAGCGACTTCCGACATCCGAGCATCGAGTTCCTGGAGAACTTGGGCCGATGCGCTTGAAACTTTGATTTGGAATGCGAAAGCCGGGGCAGCCCCACTGATGATCGCGAGGGCGACAACCCCCCAGATGACTTTTTTGATCCGGGGCGCGAAGAGAGCGTCAAACATCAGGGCCTCCAGCGACTTCAACCCCAGGAAAATCCTGGGATTACTCTGCCCTGGTCGCATTTATGACGCACCAGGTCAATCAAATCCTTAAAACCCCTCTATTCGCCCCGGCGAACCCCCAATTCCTTCATCTTGAGCTGTAAGCCCTTCCGTGAAAGCCCTAGCTTCGCCGAGGCCCGAGTGACGTTTCCGCCTGTTTCAGCCAGGGCCTGCTCAATCAACTCCTTCTCGAGAGTCTGAGTCCGGCGCCTGACAATCTCCTTCAGACTATTGCCTTCTTCTTCAGGGGCACCATCGGCTCCGACTGGAATGAGGGCCGCGGAGGCCGCCCGAATCTCCTCCGGAAGGTCTTGCACCCGAAGGATCTCCCCCTCCGACATCAAAACCATGCGTTCCATGGCGTTCTCAAGCTGCCTGATATTTCCAGGCCAGGCGTAAGCCCGCAGCGCCTCGCGAACGAGCGGCTGGACCCCAGAGAAGCTCCTCCCAAGACGGGCATTGAATCGCTCTAAGAAAACATCGATCAAAAGCTCGATATCCTCCCGCCTTTCGCGGAGGGGTGGAATCCGAATCGGGACTACATTCAGGCGGTAAAATAAATCCTCACGAAACCGGCCCGACTTCACTTCGGCATCCAAGTCCTTGTTCGTCGCGGCCACCAAACGCACGTCCACCTGACGAGTCTCAACTCCCCCTACGCGCTCAAACTCCTGCTCCTGAATTGCACGAAGAAGTTTCACCTGCATTTCAGGTGGCATATCAGCCACTTCGTCTAAGAAAAGGGTGCCCTCGTGGGCAAGTTCGAAGCGACCCGGTTTGGAATTCACGGCACCGGTAAAGGCCCCTCGTTCGTGCCCGAAAAATTCACTTTCAATTAAGGTCGCCGGAATGGCCGCACAGTTGATCTTCACGAAAGGCTTAGAAACCCGAGGCGAATTTTTGTGAATCTCGAAAGCGACTAGCTCTTTCCCCGTGCCGCTTTCGCCCTGAATGAGAACTGTCGACGGCGACGCTGCCACCTTGGAGATCACCCGAAAAATCTCCCTCATCGGCGCGCTTCGGCCAATAATCGACGAAACTGCCGGAACATCAGCCGAAGGCGTGCTCTCGTCTTCATCCGAGTCCGCCTGCGGCTCCATACGCCGCTGTCGCCCCGCCTCAACGGCCTTCATCGCAGTCAGAAGAAGCTCGCTCTGCTCAAAAGGCTTCGTGATATAATCGAAGGCGCCGCGCTTCAATGCCGTCACAGCCGACTCGACGGTCCCAAAGGCTGTGATCATCACGACCGGAAGTTCCGGATGATTTTTTTGGCAATGAGCCAAAATTCGCATGCCATCGACATAAGGCATATTTAAGTCTGTGATGAGGAGGTCAGGTCCTTCGATCTCGATTTCTTCATCGAGGGACTCAATGGAGCGCACGCCTCCCGAAAAAAGCCGCACGCTAAAACCGCCTCGCTCGAGCATTGCGCCCATAACTGCTGCTACGTTTGGCTCATCGTCGACTACAAAGACTCGGCCTTTACTCATGAATTCCTCTTACTCTCGCCCTGATGGACCCCGGGGAGAATCACAGAAAACCGTGTCCCTTTGCCAGGCTCACTTTCCACTTCGATCCGCCCGTGATGCGCCTCTACGATCTTCTGACAAATCGAGAGCCCCAAACCAGTCCCTTGCGGTGAAGTCGTGAAAAACGGAATGAAGATTCGTTCGAGATTTTCAGGGGAAATACCCGGGCCATTATCTTCCACTGAAATCGATATCCCCTGTAGCGAGGGGCGATTCAAGTTTCGATAGCGTTCCACACTCAACCTGACCTGCCCATGCCCGCCTTGGGCATGATTCTCGTGGGCCGCGCGAAACGCATTCTGAACGAGGTTAATGAGAACCTGAATCAATCGCTCCGACGAAGCCGCAATGCACGCACCCTGCAGGGCTCCATCCTCTGGCAATCTCTCCAGCGTCACCCCTTCAGGAGCAGAATTCTGCAGGAGCGTAAAAACTCGATCCACAATCGCAGAGACTTCAACCGGACGTAACTCAAGAGCAGACGGTTTCGAATAATCAAGAAACTGAGTCACCACGCGATTCAAGCGCTGAACCTCTTCTTGAATAATGCTCAAGAATCGGGCGTCTTCTGGCGGAATCGAAGTGGGATTCAACAGTTGCACTGCACCCTGGATTGCTCCGAGCGGGTTTCGAATTTCGTGCGCCAGGCCGGCGGCCATTTCCCCCAGCGCAGCTAAACGCTCCTTCTCTCGCTGCCGCACAAATACGTCCATCCCGCGCAATTGGGATGCGGCCTGATCGAGGTAAGGAAAAAGGAACTGAAGCAAACCCCAGTTCCCGCCCCAAGGCTCGGGCGGATTCGTCGCGCGCACTGCAATGAAAGCGAGAGTCACGCCGCCGTCCCGCAGCGGGATCAATAAGTTAGCGTTCAGACTTTTGATCGCATGGATGAGGGCCGCATTCGATTCTCGATGGGTGGAGCTCGTCGAACGATCGATTTCATTTTCGATGACTTGATCGAACAACACGGGGATATCCCCCCGCCGCTGCAAACGATCGAAAGTTTTCGTGATCGGATGATTCACAAGAATCTCGCGCACGTCAGAAGGAATCGCGCCCCGCATCGCGACTCGCTGATAGCGGGTCCCGTCCCCCCGAAGCGCATAAATAGCGGCGCCTTCGGGCTCAAGGAGCTCTTCAAGTGTCTCGAGGATTTTCTGAAAAAGAACACTCGAGGCCGTCACCCCTACTAACTGCGCCTGAGCCTGCCGAACTTTCTGAAGTAAACTTCGATCCTTTTGAGTCAAGAGCCGCTGAGTCAGGTAACCGACTGCGGTTCGAAGGGGATCAAGGAGAGCGAGAATTAGAAACGAGGCAATAAACGAGTTCAAGAAGAACAGCCCGGGGCTGTTCTCAATCCACGCGACCAGAAGTCCATAGATACCCGCCAAGATCAGCGCGATCACGATGAGAACCATGAGCCGCGAGAAGAGGGCACCAAAGTTGAGGAGACGCTGCTGCGTGATGGCTCGACTGATAAAGTACAAATAGAATGCAAGGGCGATGTTCCCGACTGACGGGGGAATCTCCCCGATCGCGGGCACGTGATCCATGACTGCAAAAACGAGAATCGCGAGTCCCCCCAGATAGATCCCGCCTCGAGCGCGAAACCCTACCGCTGGGAGTTTAGGGCGAACAGGAAGGCCTCGCTGCATGCGGTAATCTTTCACCATCAAGTGAAACGTTTGCAGACCAATCACGGCCGGGTAAAAAAGAACCAGATATCGAAACCATACCTGCTCTTGCCATCCTAAGAAAATGGCCGTCCCGATCGGGAGCGAGAGCAATGCGGTGATCTCAAGCAACCGTTTCGAGAGCACATCTTTGACCCGCAGCAGGACCCGAATAAAGAGCAGACCAAAGGGCGCCAATAGGACGTTCAGGAGGAGGTGGGTCTGATAGACAAGATCATCTCTCAGAACTCCAGGTCCGATCCGCCACAAGACGAACGTCATCGACCAGGCGGCCACCACAAGGCAAAGCGATGAAAAGGCTAAGAAGAGCGAATTTCGGACGTTCCTGGCCAAAATAGAAAATCCCAATGCAAAACTGGTCAGGGACAGAAGAAGCGCAGACTGGCTGAGGATTTCCATAGGAATCCAGAACTTATCTCGCTCCCAGTGTCTGTCTCAAGCAGAGAGGCTGAAACGGCTAGCCTTCGGACAGGATTTTCTCAAGATCGGCGACCGACGCTCCGAAAAGTCCACAGCATGGGATCGAACTCACAAGAATCGTCGCCAAATCATGTCCATTCCACCGAAAACCGAGGGAACCGCCCCAAGGTCGCGCTTTCTCGGCGCCTCCCTGTGAACCCGGTTGAAGCCCTTATTTTTGCAGTCGTTCTGGGTGGGTTTTCTTACTCGGTCGGTGACCTTTTCCGGGAACGGGATACTTTTACGGCACTTTTTGATGAAGAGGAACCCAGTCCGACAGGAATCGTCTCCCAAGACCTGAGCACTCGAAGTAGGCGCGCGCCTGCTTCCGCCCAGATCACCCAAGAGGCCCCGGGTGTGGACTCGGAAAGAGACCCTGCCTCGATCCAGAGTGCTGCGGGGAGCATGAGACAATTTGATTTCCGCTGTGACCTTTCCGGCGAACAATCCGTTGATGCGGGAAAAGTGCGAATTTCGGGACCCTTCTGCCCAGGTTCGCGGGGCACGACGAACGAGTCCCCCCTAAAGACGACATTACTCAACGAAGCCAACCAGTTCACTGCGACCGTCTTTATGGACTCCTCGACTGGTCGATTCTCCACTGATTATGTTCCGCTGGGGGCAGGACCAAACCCCATTCAGATCGAGTTCAGATATGCCGACGGAAGCGCTGTAAAAAAGTCTTTTGTCCTCCTTAAAAAGTGACCGTACTTTTAAAAAAAGGCGGCTCCGCTAAAATGCCCCAGATTCAGTCTGGGGCATTTTTTTCTATTTGATCCCTCACATCATGGGCAATTTGTTCCTGTAAGGGCTTCACGCCTGGGTGGGGCACGGACTAACTCGTGCTCCGTCCCCAGTCCTTGCCCCAACCTCCGCCCCAGCCTCGAAGCAAATTCTCAAATCTTTTCAGACACATCCCTGGGTCTAAAAATACCCGACTTTTTATATACGGTATAAATATCTGAAATCATTCATTTTTTTTTCAAGTCGGAAAAATTTGCACCGATAGGTCTGGTGTGAGCGGGAAAGGATTGCCGCCATAGGGACTGGGAACACCAGGTCTCTTCTCAAGTAGGAAAGATTCATGGAGGAACACACGGAAGAACAGGACTGCTTCCGCCAGTGCCGATTCAAACGGAACTGGAATGAAGCGTCCGAAGACAAAGGGAGAACTTGTCATGGCCTTAAGAATTTCAACGAACGTCCAGGCGCTAGCAGCACAGCGATACTTGACGAGTAACAGTGAGACCCAAAACCGAGCCCTGGAAAAACTTTCCTCCGGCTCACGCATCAACCGAGCCGGTGATGACGCCGCAGGCCTCGCGATCAGCGAACGCCTTCGTGCGAACATCCGCTCGATGAAGCAAGCCATCCGAAACGCGAACGACGGCGTCGGCCTCGTTCAGACGGCGGAAGGCGGGATGAACGAAATTTCCAATATCTTAATCCGCTTACGCGAACTGTCCATGCAGTCGGCATCCGACACGATTGGACCTACGGAGCGCGGATTCGTCGACAAAGAAGTTCAAAATCTGAAGGCAGAGATCGATCGGATCTCCCACGGCACCGAGTTCAACGGGATCCGTCTCTTGAACGGTACCGCAAACTCCTTAGACATCCAGGTTGGTCTTTACAACGACCCGATGCAGGATCGCTTTCAATTCGATACAAAGCCGAATGAAACGACCCTGAAAGCCCTTGGCCTCGGAGACGTCTCGACGATGACTCGCGACTCTTCGCAGCAGAATTTGGCGATGCTCGATAGCGCCATCACCAAGCTGAACGAAAACCGTTCGTCGCTCGGTGCCCTCCAGAACCGCCTCCAGTCGTCGATCAGCAACATGACGATCTACCGCGAGAACTTGGAAGGGGCCAACGCCCGGATTCGCGACACCGATATGGCCGAAGAAACCAGCGAGCTCACGAAAGCGAACATCCTTTCTCAGGCCGCAGTCTCCGTCCTCGGACAAGCGAACCAGAACCCTCAGCTTGCATTGAAGCTGCTCGGTTAAGTTCACGATTTGAGACGTATTCTCCTTTGATTTGATGCCATGACAGAACTTCGGGGGCCGAATCCCTTACGTCGAGACGACGTTAGGGAGGGAGCCCTCGAAGTCGTTGGCGTATCTCAACGCTCGGACTTGATTAGGGGGTCCCAGAAGGGGTATGCCCCAACGCATCATGACATCCCGTCCAAGCAATCCCGACCCAAGCCGTCTTCCCATCCAGCATCCGGATTACCGTTACACGCCGACCAAGAACATTTACGGCGAAAAAATCAAAGAATTCTCGGACCTCATTCACAGTGACCAAGACACCGAAGCACGTCGCGGAGAATGGCGCTCGAGCTTTCGGGATGCCGCCTCATCCCTGAAAAAGACCAACCGCCGAAAGCTCCATGTCGAAGTCGGCTGCAATGGCGGACACGTCATTCTGGAATGGGCGACGAAAAATCCCGACGATGCCTGGATCGGCCTCGACTGGAAATTTAAGCAAATCTACCGTGGCGGCGAAAAAGCCCACAAGCGCGGCCTTAAAAACCTCATGTTCTTCCGCGCCAACCTCGCCCGCTTGAAGTACATGTTCGCGCCCGGAGAAATCGATCACCTATACCTGTACTTCCCGGACCCTTGGGCGAAGAAGTCTCAATGGAAGAATCGCTCCATCACGGCTGAAAGCTTGCGCGAGTTACGGACTTTGATCGCTGAAGGAGGGGTTTTCCATATCAAGACCGACCATGCTGGCTATTTCGAATGGATGTCGGAAGCGTTTGCGCAAGTGGGCGATATTTGGAAAATCGAGCGCATCACCCAGGACCTTCACGCCGGCAATCCAGACGCGGGTAAATTACAGATTCCGGATGTGACCTTATTCGAAAAGCTCTTCATTAAGGACGGAATCCCCATCAACAGCGCTTGGCTCAGGGCAATTTAACTTTAACAAAATGACGGGAAACCGCCCCGCGGGAGGATCCCGTCGAAAACCCGGACAAGTCTCACTCGACCGTGCGCTGTCGAAACTGGGACTCGCTTCGAGGACCGTCGCCCGAACACTAATCGAAGCTGGACGCGTTCAAGTCAACGGACAGATCCGTCGAGACCCTGGATTTCCAGTCAATCCGGATCGAGCGCGTATTGAGGTGGATGGCCAGCAACAGGAGCTTCGCGAATTCAGAGCCTTCATGCTCCACAAGCCCCGCGGCGTTGTCACTACGCGCTCTGACGAAAAGGGCCGGGCAACCGTCCTCTCCATCCTGCCGGACGCACTTCAGAGTCTTCACTTGGCTATCGTCGGACGGCTCGATCTTGCGACCACCGGCCTTCTGCTCTTAACGAACGACACCCGGCTATCGGCATGGCTTACCGATCCAGCCAGTGGCATCGAACGAACCTATATCACCCGAGTCGAGGGCGAAATCACCGCCCAAAAGCTCGAGATACTCCGCGCAGGCATCATGGACGACGGTGACTTTCTGAAGCCCCTCACCCTTGATCTACTCAAAGCGAGCCGTCGAGAATCGCACTTGCGCGTCGTACTCACGGAAGGAAAAAACCGAGAAATTCGACGACTCTTTGCATCCGTCGGCAATGAAGTTCGGGACCTGAAGCGGCTCTCCTATGGCACCCTTCAATTAGGCGACCTCGCAATCGGCCAAGTCCGGGAACTCTCTCGTGCCGAAATTGAAATCGCCTTTCCAGATGCGCCTCAGTCGACCACCCTGAAACAATGTGCAGTCGACTGATACACTCGCGTGCGAGGGGAGAATCAATCGCCCGCTTTCACTTCCGTCCATGCGCGATCATAAAGACCCATCGCCTCACCCAAATCGTTCATGACTTCGAGCTTCGAGCGAATCGACTCGGAAGGAAATAGTCCAGGGATCGCCCGAACGTCGGCCGTAAGAGCCTCTGCAGCGCCACGATGAGCAGAGCCCACTAAGATCTTCTTCACGCGCTCC
>CANMSW010000029.1 GCA_947500275.1 Bacteriovoracaceae bacterium
AGATCGCGCAAAAGTGACGCTCGATCTCGACTTGGGAGAATCGCGCCTGTGAGGAAACAAATGAAGTTCGCTCCTGCTTTAGTGCTCCTCGTTCTGACTTCAAGCTGTTCGTTTTCGCTTCAGAAGACGGGGGTTGAATATTCGGCCGAGGAAAGCACCGGCGGGCAGGAGCCAACGAGCTCAAGTTCGGTGGATTACGCCACTGTGCGAAAGCAAATCCTGCAGCCGCACTGCCTCTCCTGCCATGGTCGCGAGGAGCCGATCCTTCTGACTTATGATCAGTTGAAAGCAAATCTGGGTGATATCGAACACGCCGTGCTCGAGTCAAAGACGATGCCTAAAGCCGGGCCACTTTCGGCGACCAAGCAGAGCTTGCTGCGGGCTTGGATTGACGACGGTGCTCCGGAGGAAGTGGCAGTGAAGCCGACGCCTTCTCCTTCGGCATCCTCTTCACCCGTGAGTTCAGTGGGTCCCTCAAGGCCGGTAGCGTTCTCGGTTTTGAAGGAGCAAGTGCTCGATGTCGCCTGTAATTCCTGCCACTACGCGGGGAATGCAGAAGGCCTGACTTCGCTTCAATCCTACAGTGATGTGATGGAAGTGGCGGGTTCGCTCTGGGGCTTCACGATTCTTGAAGGATCAATGCCTCCTGCTGATGAGCCCGGCATAGAGCCGCTGACCTCAGAACAGAAAGATCTCATTTCCCTCTGGTTCTCAGACGGAATGAAGGAAGAGTGAGTTGAGACGTGCTTGCGCTGCATGGAGCCGCGTGAGCACGTCTTCGCATTCAAGCGGTGTGTGATAGGCAAGCCCGCAGGCTGGGGTGATCATGCCGCTCTTTGCGTTACGTCCCTTTTCGAGGACGCTGACTGGGATCTCGATATCGGATTGCTCAAGATTCGATGGAACGACGCCCCAAATGATCTTACCCCCACGGTTTAAAAAATCAGTCATCGCGGCTTGGTGAACTCCTGTGAGGGAGTGGAACGAAACTGATGCATCGACTGAAAGGTGATCGATGGGAAGGTGAGTGAGAACCTCCGTCCAATCGGGATCACTGCAACAGTGCATACCGATTTCTCCACCGCAAGAGCGCGCTTCTTTCCGAAGAGCTTCGAAAAAAAACTGTAACTCCTTCAGGACGACCTGATCGAGGGGATGAGTCTTGGGTTGAAGGGCAAAGAGATAGGGCTCATCGATGAAAAGAAGCGGCTTTGCTCCACTTTGGGCAGTCACCCTGAGAAGCGAGAGGGCGCGCGCTAAGATGAACTCAAAAAGCAGCGCTTTAATTTGCGGCGGAAACACTGCGCCCTGCTCCGGAGTGGACGGACGAAGGCTTTTTAAGCTCGTCCACGGGCCCGCAAGCTGGAGTTTGACTTGATTTTTCCCGCGTTCAGAGGCCTCCCAAAGGAGCGGACGTAAGCATCGGTAGTCCTCCTGTTTAGGCAGGAAAAATTCGAATGCGCTCTGATTTGCAGACTGAGTGAACGCACGACTCAAGTGAGACTTGAGTGTGCGCAGAGTCTCCTCATCAAGAGAAAGATCGATCTCGACGCTGCCATCTTCTCGATCGGAGGAGGGAGCGTGAATGCCAGGGAATCCCGAAAGCGCCTGGTGAACCATGCGTTCACGCGGGTTGAGGATCGGGACCTGGGGCACAAAAGGGACGTCGAAACGAAGCGCAAACTCAATGGCCGCATCGATGGATGAATGAGGGACGCTCCCTATTCCAGTCGTCAGGAACTTCAAGCGCGGTTTTCCTCTGCTCCATTTTCATTCGCGACACTCCCAACACTGAAGTACGTGGCCTGAGGATGATGAAAGACGATTGCCGATACGGAAGCCTCCGGGTCCATCATGAAGCCGTCGGTGAGCTCGACGTCGATTTGGTTGGGATTGAGTAAATCCCAAAGGAGTTTCTGATCGTCGAGTCGCGGGCATGCAGGGTATCCGAAAGAGTAACGCTTACCGCGGTATTTTGCCTGAAACCGCTGCATCATCGTAATATCAGTTGGATCGGGATGTCCCCAGAGTGAGCGAATCCGGGAGTGCAAGAGCTCCGCGTACCCCTCGGCGCTTTCCAGAGCGAGTACTTGAAGGATATGGGATTCCAAGTACTGACCTCCGTTTTTAAGGCGCTCGGACTCTTCACGTACGCCTCGTCCGACGGTGACTACGAATAGGGCCACGGTATCAGGATGCGAGTTTCTAGTTGAGGAAGGGGTGACGTAGTCAGAGAGACAGAGTCCTTCTTCGCGCTTCTGACGCGGGAATTCGAATGTCATCGAATCGTTTGATGGGGAGCCAGCCGGACTGAGAGAAAGCGCATTTCCTTCGCTACCGGCCCTGAAGAATTTCCAGAGAGCGGCGGGCTTTAAAAACTCGGTGTTTTTGTACTTCGCTTTCACGTTCTCGACCGCTTCAAAAATTTCAAGAGCGCGGGGATCATCATCCCTTAGGCGCGTAGTCGCCTCCCGATCGCCCTCAGCGTGCTTCTCGAGGAGCCGCACCGTCGAGCCCTTGAGGCCGAGGTGGCGGCCATAGAGCATCAACGGGTTAATGAATCCCCAGATCTGCTCGATCGGCGTGTTCCGAAGAATGTGGAGGTCAAAGTCCGGTGGGGTAGGTGGTGACCCTTGGATCTCGATCACCGGAGATCGGTGGGTCGATGCCTGTGCCGGGGCCGGAGTCGATCCCGAGGTGTTGTTTTTCGCTACCCGAAGTTTTTCGCGGGTTTGCCGGGCGATATCAAGCTCCTGCGCGAACGCTTGTAGCCCGCCCGGGGCCACGATTTTTTTTGCGAGCTCCAGTCCGTGCATCGCATCGGAAGCATAGGCGACTGTGCCCTCGGGGTAGGCTTTTGCAATCTGCCGATCCACGAAGGCCTCGGAAAGTGCAGCGCCGCCGACGAGAATGGGGGTGGTGACTCCTGCTTTAGAGAAGTCGTCCGCCGTGACGACCATCTGCTGAGCGCTTTTAACTAAAAGACCCGAGAGGCCAACGATATCAGGTCGGTGCTGACGAACGGCTTGAATGAGGGTCTCAGGAAGGACTTTGATTCCTAAGTTCACGACTTCAAAACCGTTATTGGAGAGGATGATTTCGACTAAGTTTTTTCCGATATCATGCACGTCCCCCTTAACCGTGGCGAGGATCACTTTCCCTCGAAGGGAGTCCTGGCTCTTGCCCGACGCCGCTTGCTGTTTTTTGATTTGCGGTTCGAGGTGAGCGACGGCAGCTTTCATGACTTCAGCGCTTTGGAGCACTTCCGCAACAATCAACTGGTTGGTGTTGAAGAGGCGGCCGACTTCATCCATGCCGGCCATCAGAGGGCCGTTGATGATCTCAAGCGGTTGTTGTCCCGTCTGTAATGATTCTTCTAAATCTTCGATGAGGCCCTCTTTTGAGCCTTCGATGACGGCGCCACGCAGACGTTGGTCGAGAGGCTGCAGTTTTCGGTCTGGTTTTTCAACGGCCTTTCGATCTCGGAATTTTGCGGCAAATGGCGCAATCGGGTCACCCTGGTTTTCGGGTGTACTGCGGTCGAAAAGCAGGTCCTCGGCCAAACGGATCTCTTCAGCGGGGAGGCTCGAGTACCGCTCGAGTTTCTCGGAGTTGACGATGGCGAGGTCGAGGCCCGCCTGGACGCAGTGATAGAGGAAAACGGAGTTGAGAACTTCACGCCCGGCTGCAGGCAAGCCGAAGCTCACGTTGGAGATTCCAAGAATCGTGCGGGTCCCCGGAAATTTCGCCTTAATGAGTCGTATCCCTTCAATGGTCTCGACGGCACTCCCGCGGTAGTTGACATCACCGCTTGCGCAAGGAAAGACGAGAGGATCCCAATAGATATCTTCTGCCGGGATGCCATATTTTTCAGTGAGGAGTTTGTAGGAGCGCTCCGCGACGGCAAGTTTTCTCTCGCGGCTCACTGCCATGCCTTGTGTGGGGTCATCGTCGATGGTGCCCACGACCAAGGCGGATCCATAGCGTTTAGCAAGGGGGACGACTTTTTCGAACCGCTCTTCGCCGTCTTCGAGATTGATCGAGTTGATGATCGATTTTCCCTGGCAATAGGTCAGGGCGAGTTCGATCACGCGGTCGTCCGTCGAGTCGATCATGAGTGGCGCTTTCAGAGTCCGAATCGCCTTTTCAAGGAAGCGAGTCATATCTGAAAATTCGTCGCGGTCCGGGTTCGCTAAGCAGATATCAATAATCTGTGCGCCCCCTTTGACTTGCGAGCGGGCGATTTCAGCAGCCTCTTCGAATTTTTCTTCGCAGATGAGGGTTTTGAATTTACGGCTCCCGATCACGTTCGTGCGCTCGCCGACTAAAACCGGGCGCATTTCGTCTGTGATTTCGAGTGGCTCGATCCCGGAGAGCGTCGAGCGTTGCGCCGCAAATTGCATTTTTGGGCGGTATTTTTGGGCCAGGCGGTTGAGCTCGGCAATGTGGCCGGCATGCGTGCCGCAGCAGCCGCCGATGACGTTGATCCAACCCTTTTCTAAAAAACGCTCGAGCACTCGGCCGACCATTTCTGGCGTTTCGAGATAAGTTCCGTTTTCATCGGGGAGCCCGGCGTTCGGCACGCAGGAAACACGGAATTTCGAGAGGGCCGCAAGAGAGCGAATGTGATCGGTCATGAACTCCGGCCCCGTCGCACAATTGAGGCCTAAGTAGAGGAGTTCGCGATTTTCGAGCGCGATCGCAAGCGCTTCGACGGATTGGCCCGCAAGCATCGTACCCATGGGTTCAATCGTTCCACTGACAGCGATCGGGAGGCGCGCTTTCTTTTCCGCGAAGAGAAGGTCCAAAGCCAGGAGCGACGCTTTGATATTCCGGGTGTCTTGGCAGGTTTCGATCAGGAAGTAATCGACCCCGCCCTCCCAGAGTGCCCGTGACTGGAGGAGGAAATTCTCAATCAAGGCTTCGAACGTGACGCCGCCCGTGACGGAGATGGCACGTGTTGTGGGGCCGATGGAGCCCGCAACAAATCTGGGCTTGGCGGGAGTGTCGAATTTCAGACAAGCAGCCCGCGCAAGCTGCGCGGCCTTCAGGTTGATCTCGAACGCTTGAGAGCCGAGCTCATACTCGTCCAAGACCAGTGGGGTGCCGCCGAAAGTATTGGTTTCGACAATGTCACATCCGGCCTTCAGGTAGGCTTCGTGGATGCCTTGGATGACGTCGGGGCGAGTGAGGACGAGGTTTTCGTTGCAGCCCTCGAGGGCTTCGCCCCCGAAGTCTTTTGCTTGAAGCGAGAGCTCCTGGATGGCGGTGCCCATGGCGCCGTCGAGAACGAGGATTCGCTCTTGGAGGGTGGTTTCGAGCAGTTTGGCCCGATCCGAAGCGAGGGGGTGAGACGAAATAAAAGGGTGCGCGTGCGAGGGAGATATCATGTGGTTATAGTTTTCGCCGAAATCGCTGCCGCGCACAAGGATCGAGTTCAGTGGGGAGGTGGGTTCGTCCTCGATGGAGCGCCGCTCTGATTTTGGTGCTCCGTCCCCCAGTTCTCGTCCCCCAGTTCTCTGCCTCGGTTCTGTCCCCCAGTGCTGCCCCGGTTTGTGGGGAGGAGGGGGTTGCTTCATGGTTTTTGGGTGAAAATGAGTAATTCCGATGACTTGAGTTTTTTTGTTTCTCGGTTAATCCTTTAATCGAAAGGATCCGATAAAGAAGCTCGGTTATTGGGTGTTTTAAAGGGAGATGAAAGGCGTCGAGCTCTGGTTTGCTCACGGCTTTGGGCTAGAATCACCATGATCCGTTGGATTGCTGTCCTCAAATCAGGCGAAGTGCAGCGAGGCTGGGTTCAGGCCGGGGCCGACTCTGGTTGGTCGCTCTCGTTCCCTTATTTTGATCGTGTCGATTCAGTAGATGCGATGGCGGAACTCTCTTCTGTTGAGCTCCTTTGGGTGGATCTCTGTGGTGCGTCTTCAGACGAAATTGAGCGCATTGGGCTGCGCTTTCACCTTCATCCCTTAGCGATCGAAGATTGCCTTCATGCGGATCAGCGACCCAAAGTAGAAGAGTACGCCGGACATACCTTCGTCGTTCTTCATAGCTTCGAGGTTCCGGATCAATCACCGGGAATCACTCGTTCCGAGGATGCACCCGCTATTCTTGATGAAGCGCAGGTGCGGGAACTCCATTGCTTCCTTTTGCCGAATGCGGTCATTACCGTGCATGAGGGGAATATCAAAGCAGTCGAGATTCTCTTGAATCGTTTCGCGCAGGACCGCTCGCAACTCCCGAATGGATCCGATTTGCTCCTTCATCGGATCCTTGATGGGCTCGTGGACGAGCAGCCCCGCTATTTGGATGAGTTGGATGAAGCGATGGAGCGCCTCGATCAGGAGGTTTTGGGAGCAAAACACGGGCGGAAGGCCCTTGCGACCGTTCATCAGTTTCAGCACCGGCTCAATTTTGTTCGGAGAATTCTCGTCCCGCAGCGAGAGGTCCTCAAGAAGCTTTACGAGGGGAGTATCCCACAATTGAGGCAGTCTTCGTTACCGTGGTACCGGGATCTGCTCGATCACGTCCTCCGGGTTCATACTCAGCTCGAGAATACGCGTGAGAACCTTTGGACCATTCGCGACGCTCATTTGGCGATAGCGGCTCATCGCACGAACGAGGCCATGCGGCGACTCACAGTCTTCTCCGTGATCTTTCTGCCGCTGACCTTTCTTACAGGTTTTTTCGGGATGAATTTCGAAGCAATCCCGTATCAAAGCCGGGAATTGTTTTTCGTCCTCCTGGCGCTCGTCGTTGCTCTGCCGATCGCCATGGTTACTTGGGTGGCTCAGAAGCGGTGGTGGTGACGATGGACGTTGGTTTTTGTCTAGCTGCGATTTTCGGGGCGTTCGATCCAGGCTGCGGTCCCTAGGCCCAAGCCTAAAATCGCAAAACCGGTGAACAGTTGAGTGATATCGGTTTGCTCGCCAAAAACGAGAACCGCAACCGCCATTGCAAGGGGAGCTTTCAGGTTATTCAAGACCGCAAGAACCGAGGGTGGCGCTTGAGTAGCCCCACGGTTCCAGAGGAAGAACGCCAAGCCTGAGGCGATGACCCCGCTGTAGAGAAGGGCAAGGCTTGCTCCGGGGGTGGTCCAGGTGGCGTGAACGGACGCCTTCAAGTCGACGAATATCAGGCTCGCGAGGCCTGTTAAAATCAGGGCTGCGCCATAAAGTGTGGCGAAAACTTCGCGTTCGTCCTTCGGGCTTAACTGGAAGCGCCGAACAGCGCGCCGGTAGTGGAGTTGTCCCCAGGCGAAGCAGCCGTTTGATATCTGGACTAAGATAAAGCCTAGGACCGAGCCTGAGCCGTCCAGGGTCCTAAAGCTCAGAAACCCTGCGCCCAGGACTGCGAAACATGCAGGCAAGGCGCGCTGCCACACCAGCTTTCGTTCGTAAATCCCATGAATCAGCCAGACGAGTACCGGGGTGAACACCGTGAAGAGCGCCACCTGCCAGGCGGGCAAGTAGCGATAGGCGGTGAGGTAACTGATATACATTACGCCATACTCAATTGCCCCGGCCCATGCCAACTGCAGCCAAAGTCCTCGATGACTTCTGAGTTTCGAGAGGCGAAAAAAAGGGAGAAAAACCAGAGTGGACAGTGCGATGCGGGCACACGCCACGAAGAGGGGGTCGAGGCCCCCGAGGTAGCGTTTGATCATGCCGAATGAAAAGGCCCAGATGAGTGATGCTGCAATCAAGTGAGGCATCCGGTGGTCTCTCCTGGGGTTCGGGCAAAAAAAAACCCGCCGAAGCGGGTTTTATCTCAGTCGATATCTTTCTCTTGGACTCTAGGTGCTTTTATTGGAGCGGGTGAAGGGACTCGAACCCTCGACCTCGACCTTGGCAAGGTCGCGCTCTAGCCAACTGAGCTACACCCGCACCTGTTGTTCAAGAGAGACCTGTAACTACATGCGGTTACCGATTTTGGTCAAGAAGGGATTTTGATTTTTTTTTCGTCTTCCTTCCCTTCGAACAGTTGAAGGCTTTTTGAACAGAACGCATAGTGGGCCCACGATGAAAATTTACACCAAGCAGGGCGATCAGGGCGAAACGGGGCTTTTTGGCGGAAGCCGGGTGCCCAAGGATCACTTACGGATTCGGACCTACGGGACCCTGGATGAACTCAACTCGATCTTGGGGATGACTGTGGCCCGCATGGATGAGGATGAGGTTCGTCGCGAGCGCTTTGTGGATCTCAAGGCTCGACTCTTGCGGGTGCAGGGGGAGTTGTTTCAGCTCGGTGCGGAGCTTGCGACCCCTCGTGGAAAGAATCCCGGGATCGAGCTCGTTTCCATGGACCGGGTGGATGAGCTCGAGCAGGAAATCGACTCTATGGAGAAAAAGCTTTCGCCCCTGAAGACTTTCATTTTACCGGGTGGGAGCCGTCTGGCCGCCGAGCTTCACTTAGCGAGAACGGTTTCCAGGCGGGCTGAGCGAGAAGTGGTCGTGCTTCATCGTTCAGAGCCTCAGCGCGAAGACGTCATGATGTATATGAATCGCCTGAGCGACTACTTCTTTGTTTGCGCTCGCATGGCTAATCACCTTTTGGATCAGGAAGATACGCCCTGGCACGCTCCTAAGGCCCCCAAAGGACCATCGGAGCGGACCGAGTAGCGCGAATCTCAGGAAGGGTTTTTCGCTTTCTCGAGGACCATCTTTGCTTTTTCGAGGCGTTCCTGAAGGCGCGCTTTTCGTGCAGCCTGACGTGCTTCGCGCGCGAGCTTCTTCTCTTGCTTCTTTAGTTTTCGAGCGAGTTTGAGTCCCTTGAAGAAGTCGATCACGTAATCCCCGGCTGACCAAAGACTGACCGCAAGAGAGATGTAAATCAGAACCATTCCAATTGAGTAGAAGGGGATTCCGAACGGATCATGTGAAACCATCGCGAAGGGGATCCCAAACATCTGAATCGCGGTCTTCCATTTCGCCGAACCCGACGCAGGGATGATGACCCCTTCGGCGCTCGCTAAGGCCCGGAGTCCGGTGATGGCGAGTTCCCGGCAAATCAAGAGAATGACGACGACCGGATGAACGCGTCCGAGTTCTTGCAACATCACTAGGGACGAAACGACCAGAAATTTATCTGCCAAAGGATCGAGGAGTTTGCCGTAAATGGTGATGACTTGCTGTTTACGAGCGATATAGCCATCGAGCCAGTCTGTGATGCTGGCCACGCCAAACGTCAGGGCGGCAGCGAGATCCCAGCCTGGTGTCCGCTGGAACAGCATGAAAACGACAATGGGAACAAATCCCATCCGAATGAGGGTGAGGATGTTCGGAGTGGTTCCAAAGGTCATCTCATCGATTTTGCCTGGTTTTGAACCGTCGATCTCCGTGCTCTCGTCGTCGTGTCCCTCTTCGAACGAGGACTGAGGGTCGATGGACGTTTCGAGTTCTTCTGGTTTCGAAGCGGATGGATCTAGCGAAGTCATAAACAGGCTCTTCTTGGATAGGGGGCGTTGCTGTGGGGGCCTCTCGAGAGGGGGGAGTCGTGCTTCTGCTCTGACTCTCTGTCAAAAGGCTGTCAGCGAACAGTAGTGTGAGGCCTGGGAGTTTGGCAAGGGGGGTTCAATCTCCGCGTCAATCCGGTTGCGCGCTTCGGGTCTACTCCTGCAAAATCGAATGAATGCCTCGAGCCATGGGTTTCAAGTCAGTCGTTTTCCGGTGGGTCTCCCTGGTGGGGGTCTTTTGGCTTTCGACACCCTTAACCTTCGGAAAGGGCGCTCCCGACTCTCCTTCGCCCGTTCGAAGTCGCGCCAAGGCTCGGTCCTCCCTGAAAGCCCAGCTTCTCCCTCGGATTTCACCGTCCCCCCTTCCTAGTCCCTCCGTGTGGACGCCCCCTTTGGTTTCGGGGTTGGCCCGCGCCGAGGTCCTTGAGCGGGTCGTGAAAGACCGTGAAGTGATGACCCATGCCGATCTTCAAGATTACCGAGCGGGTTCTGAATTCTTTCCCGATATCAAGAAAGTGGTCCTCCCGGAGCCTCGGACTACGGGTGGTTTTTTGGGGAAGTCTCAGGCTGCTGCGAAGAAAGAGCCCCCTCGGTTTGAGTCCTATGACTTTTATGTCGCGGTCCTCGTCAAAGCCTCGCTCAAGCGCACGCGTGAGGTGCTCACGAACTATCAGGTTTATTCAGAGTTAGTCCCCTATATCAGCAGGGCAGAGTTTTTCCCGGCTTCGAAAATGCTCCACGTCGAGGGGGGGATCTGGAAATATCGGATCAACTCGCGGATTCGCTTCGAGGAACGGGGCGAGCGCTGGATCCGATATCGGATTGTCAGCGGGCATTTTCGCGGAATGCTTGGCGAAATCGTTCTTGAACCCTTAGGAGACGGAGGGAAAGACGGTACTTTAGTTTTCATGTACGGTCAGTCGATAGCCAATCGATTCCCGCCCGCGTTCGTTATCGAGCAAGGAGCTCAGGTAGTCTTCGGATTCACAGCGAATCGGATCAGGACTTTCATTGAATCCGGAAAAGTTGCGCCCGATGTAACCGGAGCAACCGAACTGCCCGTGAACTGTCTGAAAGCGCACGAAGAAAGCGAACAGCCGCCTGAGTGCGCGTCTCAAGTGAAAAAGGCTTCGCCCATCGATGTCCCACGTTCAGGAGGAACGAAAGACCATGACTCAGAAATCCCAGTCCCCCGACGACGCTTCTAAAAAAACACAGCTGATTCAAGAACGTTTGAACGAAGAGCGCAGAAGGTTTCCTCGTTTAGCGCTCTCGCGCGAAGCGTTCAGGCTGCGACCTCATGGTAAACTTTTTTCGCTCTCCGATCTCTCGCCCGATGGTTTTTGTCTTCGCGTGACGGATGATCAGGATCTCTTAGCTTTTCCGGTTGGTGCCATTTTTCATGGGGAATTGGGCTTCCGGGGTGAGCGAGTGCGTGTGGAGGCGCAGGTTCGGCATGTCGAGCGCGGGTATGTGGGTGCTGAGCTCGTGAAGCTCTCGGATCAGGACCGAGAAACTCTGAATCGCCGTCTGAACCCTGAGGTGCTCGGGTCGGAACTCAGGCTGATTCCTGGGGGGGATCTTGAGCAGCTTTGGTTCCATGCGTTGAATGGGGCGGACTGGAATTTACAATTGAACGCAGAAGGGGCTGTTCAAGGGTTTCTTCTCCGGCTTCATGGGGGGTACATTCAATGGCGCGGAAGCGCGGCGCAAGAAGGGGGTGATTCCCTCATGACGGGACGGATCGGACACTCGCTCCCCAATGATTTTGAGTCGGGAGCCATTCGCATGGAAACTTGGTCCCTTCATGCGGATTCACAGCCGGATGCGCAAAAGATGCGGATTGCAATTCAGCTCCTCTCAGGGTGTAAAGAAAGGCCTCAATTGAGGGATTTTTGCATCGGTGTGATTCGCGCAAGGATGCCGTCTTGAAGGCATCCTGAGCGGGATAGAATCACTGAGACTTGGAAAACAGGGGGATTGTTTCATGAACCGTAACTTTGCGATGGAATTCGTTCGTGTCACTGAAGCAGCAGCGCTTGCAAGCGCGCGACTCATGGGTCGGGGCGACGAGAAAGCGGCCGATCATGCGGCAGTCGAAGCCATGCGTAAAATGTTAGGTTCGATCGAATTCGATGGTCGCGTCGTGATTGGCGAAGGGGAGCGCGATGAAGCGCCCATGCTTTATATCGGCGAAAAAGTCGGCAAAGGCGGGGTGAAACTCGATCTCGCCTTGGATCCACTCGAAGGGACCACGATTTGTGCGCGTGGGTTGAATAACGCGTTGTCGGTCATCGCGATTGCTGAAGAAGGAAACTTCCTTCATGCGCCAGATACCTATATGCAAAAGATCGCAGTGGGGCCTGAAGCCAAAGGCGCCATTGACTTGCGAGCGACTGCTTCAGAAAATCTGAAGAGCATTGCCCATGCGAAGAAATGCAATGTCGAAGACCTGACTGTCGCCATCCTGGATCGTCCACGTCATGCGGATTTGATTGCTGAAGTGCGCGGAGCCGGGGCCCGGATTTGGCTCATTGGAGACGGCGATGTTTCAGCTGCGATTGCGACTTGTAAGCGTGAAGCAGGGGTCGATGTTTTGATGGGAAGCGGTGGCGCTCCAGAAGGCGTCATTGCTGCAGCGGCGCTTCGTTGCTTAGGGGGCGATTTCCAAGGGCAACTCCTATTCCGGAAAGACGAAGAGCGCACTCGCGCGCGCGCAATGGGGATTTCTGACTTCGATCGCGTCTATAAAATCGACGAGCTGGCTCGAGGTCATGTCATGTTCTGCGCGACGGGTGTGACGCAAGGGACCTACTTGAATGGGGTTCGCTTCTTCAGTGGCGGTGCAGTCACGCACTCGGTTGTGATGCGCTCGAAGACGGGTACAGTTCGCGTCATCGAGGCTGAGCATCATTTTGATCGTAAGCCCGTTTATTAAATCTTGAGCCTGGTTTTGAGGGCTCACTTGTAAATTCAACATCACGGAGGATGGACGAATGGCAAAAGCCGATATCCAAAAAACAGTCGATGTAGAGAAAGCTAAACTTTTTTCCGCGATCACGCGTTACGAAGAGTATCCGAAGTTTGTGGACGGGTGCACCGGAGTTCAGGTGGAGCGCAAAGGGCCTGGGCATGCGCGCGTCACGTACAAAGTGTCGATGATGCGAGATATCCAGTACACACTCGATCATGTTGAAGACGAGGCATCCGGGCGGGTCGAGTGGAAGCTGGTTGCGAGTGATTCCCTCAAAGCGAATACGGGGCGCTGGATTCTGAAGGACGCAGGGACTGGTAAAACTGCCGTGGCCTATGAAATTGATATCGATTTTAATTTTCCGGTTCCTGGCTTTGTACTGAGTAAACTTGTGAAGGGAAGCCTTCCAAGTATGATCGAGGGGTTCGTCAAAAGAGCCCGCAAAGCTAAATAATGATCCACGGAGGGTTTCAATCATGAGTCGCGAAGGTGACGATTTACAGTCGAAAGCTGGAGACTTTGTTCGCAAGGTTCTGACAGTTGGAGTGGGAACGGTTTTTTTGACCGAAGAAGCTTTGAGGAATTTAGTGTCGGAAGTGAAGCTTCCTAAGGAGCTTCTGACCGGGCTTTTGGATTCCGCTGGTCGGACCAAGAACGAGTTTCTTGGAAAATTATCAGAAGAAATCATGCAGAAAGTGGTCTCTCGGATTGAGCCGCAAGCCTTAGTGCAAGAGCTTTTGGAGAGGAATGAAATCGAATTGAATGTTCGAGTTCAATTCAAACCCAAAGCCAAAGTGACTGTAGGGCATGCTCCGCCCCAAGATGAAGGGGCCGGGGACTGAGAGCGCTGCGGAATTTGCCGAGGATCTCATGTGCCCCCCTGAAGAGGGCTTTATTTTCCTTTCGAGTGCCTCGGTTGTTTGAGTACCCTAGAGTGACGGGGGTAATATGCTTCGAAACTCAAATAGAATCTCTTTAGTCATTCTTCTCATTTCCCTGATCGGGAGCAATTCGTTCGCAGACCCTAATAAACCAAACACTCTAGGAGGCGGTTCCGGAAAGGGCGAGCCGAATTCCCACAAAGGGTAAACCTCGAAGCCCGACAGAGGGGAAACCTCGAAGCCCGACAAAGGGGAAACCTCGAAGCCCGACAAAGAGAAAACCCCAAGTGAATCTGACCCATCCAAGTCGAAGGTGGGTAGCTCAGCAACGAAAAGC
>CANMSW010000030.1 GCA_947500275.1 Bacteriovoracaceae bacterium
AGGTGAAATGACGGTGAAGGGGGTCTTTTCACCCAGTTGCTCGACGAGTTCTAAGGCAATCGTACCGTCTGCGGCAATCGTCTCGACCGAGTCGAATCCGTGAAGGGTTAAGCTTCCCCGCTCGCGTTCCAGTTTTGCAACCGTTTCGAACCGACTTTCGAAAGTCGTTCCACAGAAGACCACTTCTGCACCCAAGGCACGAGTGCGCTCCACTTTGTAGGCCGCTGTGTCGTCCGTCATCACAATGCAAGCTTGAACACCCAGCTTTTTTGCGGCCCAGGCCGTGGCCTGAGCGAAATTTCCAGACGAGGTCGTGAGCACGCCCCGGGCACGCGCCTCTTCCAAATTGCAAAGGATACCGTTGAGAGCGGGGCGTACCTTGTAAGCGCCGGTGGGCTGGCGCGATTCGAGCTTCAAGTAGACGTCGCGTTTCAATCTTTCCGAGAGGTGCAGGGATCTCAGAAGAGGCGTGGGGCCAGGAAGGTGAGGGGCGATTCGGGCGTGCGCCTCACGTGCCAAAGTGAGCCAAGGGAGGGAGTCGACGCCGCGCATGTCGTTATTGTTTTCCACCCAGCCATCCTGGCTCACTCCCTTCATTGCTTTCAAGCGCGTCATTGCAGAGAATGAGTTCAATTTTAAACCGCTCTTCCGGAGGATCCATCATGCGCGCGCACATCCTTTTACTCTCCATGACTTTAGCACTGGCCTCGCAAGTGGCCGAGTCCGCCGAGCATTCCGTAACCGTGACGGGCACTTGTCAGCGATCCGTGGTTCCGGATCGCAGCTCGATCCGTTTAACAGCTCAAGCTCAGGATAAGGACCTCAAGACTGCAACTCGTGATGCGACCCGGATTTATGAGTCCACTCGGGACGCCGTAAAAAAGCTCTCGCTCGAAGACTTCGAACTCACGACAGCGGAGTACTCCGTCGAAGAGGTTCGCGAATGGGAAAATAATCGTTCAGTTTCTAAGGGTTTTCGGGCGCGGATGGGGCTTGAGGTTTCTACTTCTTCCGTTCAGAAAATGGGGGAAGTGATCTCGATTGCGAGCCGTGAAGGAATAAAAGACGTCGGGGCACTTGTGAGTTTTGTTTCGTCGGCGAAAATGCGGAAAGAGCAAGCAGCCTGCCTCGAGGACGCGGCTAAGGATGCGCGTAGTCGAGCTGAAAAATTGGCAAGTGCGCTGGGCGTAACGGTTGGGACAGTCGCTTCGGTTTCCGAAGCGGGACTAATCGATTCGAGTCCGATGCCGAAACAGGGCGCCATGCTGATGGCGCGTGCGGTCCCTGAGTCCGGTGATATGATGCCGCCTCCGTCGGTAGAGCCAGGGAAGCGTGAGATCAATGTTTCAGTCCGCGTCGAGTTTGTCTTGAATTGAAGGTTTTTCATATGGTCACCCCCACGAGCCGATTTGTTGAAGCTAATGGGATTCGCTTCCACTGCTTAGTGGCGGGCGATCCGGAAAAGCCATTGGTTTTATTGCTTCACGGTTTCCCGGAGTTTTCATTTTCGTGGCGATATCAATTCGAGATGCTTTCGAAATCGCATTATGTGGTCGCCCCTGATCTTCGGGGTTACGGGGCAACTGCTAAGCCTGCCAGTCGAAAAGCATATCAAATGAAGCACCTCGAAGACGACGTCTACGCACTGATCGCAGCGCTCGGTTACCCAAGTTGCGTCTTGGTGGGGCATGATTGGGGGGGCGCTGTTGCTTGGGCCGCGGTCGATCGAAAACCCGAGCTCTTTGAAAAGCTGGTCGTGATGAATTGTCCACATCCGGCCCGCTTTACACACGCACTGCTCTTCAATGTTCGCCAGGTGTTTCGCAGTTGGTACATGTTCTTCTTTCAGTTGCCGAAGCTACCCGAGTGGTGGTTGTCCCGTGGCCAATTTGCCAATATCAAACGCGCCTTTCGGGGAATGACGACGCGGCCTGAAGCCTTTGGTCCTGACGTGCTGGACGCCTATGCACGGAACGCTGCCCAGCCGGGAGCACTCACAGCCATGCTGAACTATTATCGCGCGATGTTCTCGCCGGCGAATCTGTTTCGGAAATGGCGGCGGATCACAGTTCCGACCTTAGTGATTTGGGGAGAGCAGGATGCGGCCCTTGGGGTTGAGCTTCTCGCGGGAACCCATCGTTATTTTCCAGAGCTTTCCATCCGCAAAATTCCCAATGCCTCACACTGGGTTCAGCAAGATGCCCCCGAGGAGGTGAATGCGTGCTTGGAGGGTTTCCTCGGGGGCGATTAAAAGGGGCGAGATTTACGGGGGGGTGTATCAGCTAGTGAGATTCGCAATAGTTTTTATAAGTTAACGAAAATAATCATTATTTTGGGGTACTTCAATGCCCCGCTCTGAAGTGTTTATCAAATATTGAGTTATTCGCATTCTGGGATAGAAAGCGCCTCATTCAAAAAAAGGCCGAGAGGAATCCTGTTCCTCAGCCTCGTTTTAAGGAGAACTGTCCATGTCCCACCCCCTGTTGTCCTCTTGGGCCGCGTTGCTGCCCGCCGCTTTCATGTTGAGCGGCTGCAATCAGATTAGCGAGCTGATTTCGAGTCGGGTCGATTGGAGTTCTAGGGCCCAGCTTTCCGGTGCTTTTGCGCAAGAGTTCGAAGTTTTCTACGAAGGGAACCCCCTTCCTCGCGCTACGGTCGAGTCAGACTGTAAGCCCTACCTCAAGTATTTTGAGCAGGTGAATTTCGAGCAAACTCGGGCCCGACTCGCCGATTTGCGTGCCCACCATGGCGATGACTGTCGGAAATGGATGTACGAATACATTGATACGGATCGCGACGGGCGAACGGATTGGTATTGGAACTCCGATAAAGGTCAGTTTCAGGCTTTCGATAATGATATCGATGGCGACGACGTAGAGAACCTCGTCGATGCCGATCCGTACGACGCAAGCGTCAGAAACAGCGACTCGGACCGAAACGGAATTCCCGATCATCTGGATTGGGGATTTGCGGCGACAGGTACTCGCACCTCCGCGACACCTGAAATGGTTGCATTACAGCGGGAACTTTACAGAAAGACAAAGATCATCGCCGTTCATCAGACCTCTCGGCATGATATTCCGACTCTGCGGGCTTTCTTAGAGACGATTCAAATCGCGTACGGTGCAGTCCTTGATTCTCACGGGGCAAGCTTCCCCAATTTGAAGTACTTCGGGGCAGAGCGCGGCGAAGCGGACAGCGGTACACTCGCCTATTTCCAGAGGGCAAAGAATAAAATTGTATTCATGGATTTGGCGCGGCGAGAATCGAGCGACTCAATATTTGGCTCGAGAGTTCCACTCGAAGTGTATGCCGTTGCGATCCACGAACTCGGTCACGCGTTTCAGGACCTCCTCAAGGTCGAGAATGGCGGAAGAGATCTAGCGGATGAAGCGTTCCTCTCTCGGGATTGGGTCGATGGGCGATTCCGTAGTTCGAGCAAGTCGGCTTGGGAGGCACGCATCGTTGCAGAAGTGAGAGAGCGTATGGATGCCTCTGAGCGCTCAGTCGACAGTCGTTTGCTCGATGAAGTTTATGATCAACAACTCAAGAAAGTGTTGTTGATGAGAACAACAGTCGCTACGCAAAACGGAATTCTTTCGACTTATTCACTCACTTCCCCAGCTGAATATTTCGCAGAGAGTGCGGCCGCCTACGTCATGAAGACTGTATTTGCAAAGCGCTACCAACACGTTTCTTCTTCGGTTCGCAGGGCTGAGCTCTCGGATTCGATGGAAAGGCTTCTTGAAGTCCGTGACGGTTTGCGGGCTTCGAATCTCACTCCGGAAGCGGAGCGGTTTTTCGAGGAGCACCTTCACCTCAGTCGTGACCTCTCCTTCGACCGCGAAACCGTGCGTGCGGATGGCTTCCGCGGGTCTTGGGTTCGCGCGGGCCGCTCTCTTCGGTAATCGGCTAGGTTAAAAAGTGAAAGGCCCCCCTCAGTTAAATCCTGAGGAGGGCCTTTTTTTCTTTTAATAGTGAGACTCGATTACATCGAGAAACCGAGTTTCCCGACAGGATCTTCCAAGCATTCCTTCACGTGCACGAGGAAAGTAACGGCACCTTTTCCGTCGATCAGCCGGTGATCATAGGAAAGCGCCAGGTACATCATTGGGCGTGCTTCGATCTTTCCATTCACGACCATGGGGCGATCCTGGATCTTATGCATCCCCAGGATACCGCTTTGTGGAGGGTTCAAAATAGGAGTGGAAAGGAGAGACCCGTAAACCCCACCATTGGATATCGTGAACGTTCCGCCGGTGAGGTCAGCGATTGAAAGCTTTCCATCGCGGCCTTTAATTCCAAGCTCAGTAATCTTTTGTTCCATCTGGGCGAACGAGAGCTGGTCGGCTCCGCGAACGACTGGAACCACGAGGCCCCTTTCGGTGCCCACTGCGATCCCGACATCATAATAATCGTGATAAATGATATCGCGTCCGTCGATGGTGGCGTTGACTTCTGGGATCAGCTTGAGACCCGAAATGCACGCTTTCGTAAAAAAGCTCATGAAGCCTAAGTTCACGCCATGTTTCGCTTTGAAGGCATCTTTGTGTTGGGCCCGAAGCGCCATAACTGCGCCCATATCGACTTCGTTGAAGGTCGTGAGGATCGCAGCGTTATGCTGTGCTTGGACCAGACGCTCTGCAATGCGCTGCCGCAGCATGCTCATAGGGACGCGGCGATCGCCCGGGCGATCGGTGACGGTCGGGGTAGGAACGGCCGGACGAGCAGGCGCCTGAACAGGTGCGCGACCGTGATCGAGGACATCCCCTTTGGTGATGCGTCCTCCTTTTCCAGTCCCGGAAATTTGCGAAGCATCCAATCCCTGCTCGCTGATCATCTTACGAGCAGCAGGCATAACGGCTGGGCCCGCAGCCATTGCACCACCAGCGACAGCTGCGCCCGCTAACATCGGGGCGCTCACAGTCGGTGCCGGAGCCTGCTTGGTCGCGGTCGGCGCCGTGGCCGACACAGCGCCAGTAGCGGCGTCATCGATTTCAGCGATTCGTTCGCCGATCGGCAACCTTTCACCTGGCTGTCTCAAGATCGAAAGAGCACCTGAGAACTCGGCGACGATTTCTACAGTCGCTTTGTCAGACTCAATTTCGCAGAGCAGATCACCGCTCTTGACCGCTTGGCCATTTTGCTTGGCCCATTTCAAAATACTGACTTCGGTGATCGACTCGCCGACGCTCGGAGTAACAACAGGATGTTTCATAGAGTTCTGTTCCGTTTCGTTTCTATTCAGACTTAAGTCAAAGCTTCTGCCAAGAAAGCTTTTAATTCCGCTTCGTGAACTTTTGGGGACCCAACCGCTGGCGAGGATGCGATCCCTCGACCCGCATAGCGTATCGGGCGATCACCGACTTGGCTCATGAAGAGATCCAAGCCTCCCATCCAATAGTTGAACACGTGCGACCAGGCGCCCATGTTCCGAGGCTCTTCTTGAACCCAAACGATTTCGCGCGCTTTAGAGTAGCGATTGAGAATCGCGGCGAGCTTTGCGGCGGGCCATGGATAAAGCTGTTCCACTCGAACGATCGCCACGTCTTCGACTTTCCGGTTTGTGCGTTCAGCGACCAGATCGTAATAAACCTTCCCGGAACAGAGAAGAACCTTGCGGACCTTCTCTGGTTGGGTCGTGTGCTCCGGGCAATCGATGACTTCTTGGAATTGAACGTCGCTCAAGTCGCCAAGAGTGGAGATCGCCAGAGGGTGGCGAAGCATGCTTTTTGGCGACATGACGATCAGCGGCTTACGGAAGTCGCGCTTCACTTGGCGGCGAAGCGCGTGGAAAATTTGCGCAGGCGTCGAGAGATTTACGACCGCCATGTTCTCTTTTCCGCAAAGCTGTAAGAAGCGCTCGAGCCGAGCACTCGAGTGCTCAGGACCCTGGCCTTCGTATCCGTGAGGCAGGAGGAGGACGAGACCATTCATGCGTTGCCACTTACTTTCAGAGGTGGCGATGAATTGGTCGATGATGACTTGTGCGCCGTTCGCGAAGTCCCCGAATTGCGCTTCCCAGACGACCAACGCTTGTGGCGCTGCGAGTGAGTAGCCATATTCGAAGCCCATAGCAGCCGTCTCAGAGAGATGGCTGTTAAAGATTTCGTATTTGGCGCCCTTTTGGGCGATCGTTGCTTGAGGGTTGTGGCGGTTTCCACTTTCGGAATCGGTGACCACCGCATGTCGATGTGTGAAAGTACCGCGTTCGGCGTCTTGGCCTGTGATCCGGACCGTGTGCCCTTCCGATAAGAGCGAGGCGTAGGCCAGGGCTTCCGCATTTCCCCAGTCGATCCCCTTGCCGTCTTTCACTGCTTTCAAGCGCGCTTCATAGAAGCGATTGAGTTTAGAGTTCAGGTTGAAGCCGGCTGGCATCACGTTGATTTTCTCAGCGAGCTCAGTCAGAGCGGAAGCCGAGACGGAAGTCTTAACCGTGTCGTGCACGGCGCCGCTCTCGGGCTTCTTCATCGTCTTCCAATCGCCGTCGAAAACCGAAGTCACTGGATCTTGCGGAGTCGCTTTCGCTAGTTTTTGAGCCTCCGAAAAAGCCTCAGTCACTTGGTCGACGACCTGCTGCGCCTCTCCTGCTCCCAAGATCGACTCGCGCGTGAGGGCTTCACCGTAGAGTTCGCGAGTGGAGGTGTGAGCGCGAATCTTTTTGTAAAGGAGTGGTTGCGTGAACGACGGCTCATCGCCCTCGTTGTGGCCATGCTTCCGATAGCAGACGAGATCGATGAACGCATCGGTTCCAAACTTTTGTCGCCATTCAATCGATAAGCGCGCGACGTGCCAGACTGCCTCTGGATCGTCTCCGCTGACGTGGAAGATCGGCGAATCAAGCATTCTGGCCAAATCAGTCGAGTAGGGCGTCGAACGGGAGTCCACGGGCGACGTTGTGAAGCCGACTTGGTTGTTGATGATGATATGGATCGTGCCGCCCGTGCCATAAGCGCGCAGGCTTTGCATTTGGAGCGTCTCGAAGCAAACGCCTTGGCCGGAAAACGCCGCATCACCATGGATTTGGATCGGAATGACTTTCTTGCGGGCCGCGTCTTGATATCGATCTTGCTTTGCGCGAACCGAGCCTTCAATCACCGGATTCACAAATTCCAAGTGGCTCGGATTGAAAGCGAGCGAAAGATGCACGGGCTTGCCCTGGCGGGTCTTCAAATCACGCGAATATCCTTTGTGATATTTCACATCGCCTTCGCCGTGTTCCGTGTGCGACTTATAAGTGCCTTCGAATTCCGTAAACAGATGAGCAACGGGTTTTCCCAGAGTGTGGGTGAGTATGTTCAGTCGGCCCCGGTGGGCCATCCCGATCACGAAATCATGGGCTCCGAGTTCGGCTCCTTTTTCGATCACGCAATCGAGGAGGGGGATGACGCTTTCTCCGCCCTCGACCGAGAATCGCTTCTGGGCGACATAGCGAGTGTGCAAAAAGCGCTCGAGCGTTTCTGCCTCGGTGAGGCGCCTGTAAATGAGCTTCCGAGTTTCAGAATCAATCGCAGTACGATTGCGAGTGCTCTCCATTTGTTGAAGCAGCCATTGGCGGGCTTCCGTGTTTTCGATGTGGGAAAATTCGACTGCGATTGTTCCGCAATAGGTTGCCTTCAAGTGTGCGAGAATATCACTTAGCTTTGAAACGGAAAGGCCCGCGAGTTTCGCGGCCTGGAAGGATTTTCCAAGGTCAGCGTTCGAAAGTCCGAAGGCAGAAAGCTCGAGTTCCGGAACGGACGAAGGTGCCGGAGATAGCGGATCGATCGAGGCGATTTTTTTCCCGAGCCTGCGGTAAGTTTGGATCAAGTCGGCGACGCGAACTTCACTTGCCCAGTCGACCGAGGTACCAGCAGGTGCAATCGGTGCCGCGACTTCAGACGGCTCCAGAGACGGCGCGAGCTCTGAACCAATTTCAATTCCTTCGAAGAACCAACGCCAAGATTCATCAACAGAGCTTGGATCCTGAAGGTAGCGTTCGAAAACCTCGTCGATATATTCGGCGTTGCTGCTTTTCAGGTACGTGTATTTGTTCAATGAACTTTGAGTCGTCTGGGTGTTCTGCACGGAAACCAACCTCGTGCGCGCGGTAACCCCGCGGCGCTGGAAAAATAGGGAAAATATCCCCGGTTTTTAGCCACTTAGATCAAGAAGCGTCAAGTTTGGACTGCCTGTTTAGCTTACTCTAAGTAGGAGGGCTAGCGAAGGGCCTCTTCTAGGATTCTTCCTTCCGAGAGCGCCGGAGGAGTGACACCCAGGATCCAACTTGCCGTGGGCGCCAGATCGATGACTCTGACGGGGCTCGCAAAAGTCCCCGATTGAATCCCTTTTCCTGCCAGAATCAAAGGGACCGTCGTGTCGTAGTTGTGACCCGTCAGGTGAGTGACCGTATCCCCAGTGGGCATGAAGTTGGGCTTCGGGATCAGCATGACGTCGCCGGCCCTTCCGGGAATCCAGGTGTTTCGGATTTGGCGCTCATGCCGTCCAGCTGGGAGTTTCCCATCTCGGACGTCGGTTGCCGTGATGACTGCGAGTGCGCCCGGTTCCTTCTGGAGTTCCGATCTCAATACTTCTTCAATAATTTCGGTAGTTTCTCCTGATTTTTTCACCGCGTTTGGATCCAGGAACCACGCGAAGTCGGCGTTGTACCCAATCCAAGAGGCAGCGTCCTTTGGTTTTCCGAACTTTTTGGTCAGGCTTGACTCCAGTCTTTGAGTGAGAGCGGCTTCATCGATGCGGCCTGCTGGGACGCGATGGGACGCGAGCCAGTCGGGATTTTGCGGCCCGCCATGATCGGCCGTCAGGGCAATGGTGACATTTGAAAGGCCGCCTGGAACAGTCTTCTGGATCGTGTTCAGGAGTTCGGAAATGGCCCGGTCCTCGGACAGGAAAATCTCCTCCGCCTCACGCGAGTTGGGTCCGAAGGCGTGGGCAATGTAGTCGTGAGTAGAGAAACTCACGCCCAAAACGTCGGGGATCGAGTCCTGCCCGAGGGATTCGGACCGCAGGGCCGCTTTCACCAAGTCTAAAGTGGCGGTCACGCCCCAAGGAGAGCTCAACGCTTCGGCAGAGGCCTTTTTGAGACGGTGGGGGAACTCTTTTCCGATTCGCTGATTCCAGGAGTCCTGAAGTGCCATCGAGTCCTTGAGGCTGAGACCTGAACCCTGACCTCCCGCACTCCAAGTAAAAGCCGTTCCTTCTTCTTGAGTTAGGGACTTGTTCACCGAGTCGACCCAAGCCGGCAGTTTCTGATCAGGAAAATAAAAGGTGCTCGAGACCCAGCGCTTGCCCGATTTGTCCATCCAGAAGGCACCATCGGCGCGATGGCCTCCGAGCAAAATGGCTGCCCGATCTTTGAGTGCAATGGTGATGACTTTCGAGGCGAATCCGGCATTTTTCAGCTCATCCCCGATCGTGGTCCCGATCAGGTTCCGAGGAGAGGTCCCCATGTGTGGTTTTTCCTTCTCGGCGCCGATCGTTGAAAAATTCGGGTCCTCCACACAGTAGGTGCGATCTCGTTTGATATCATCGTACCAGTCGTTCGATCCGATCCCGTTCATGTAAGGGAGAGAACCCGTTAAAATCGAGGCGTGCCCTGGGCCAGTCATGGCTTGTAAGACATCGTGTTGGGCATAGGGGAAATAGGCCCCTTTCTCCATGAGGTAGCGAAATCCACCGACTTCGCCCTTTGCGTTCATTGCTGGGAGAAGACGCTCTCGAAACTTCGGAAGCGTGTCAGATCGAAATTGGTCAATCACGAGAGTGAGGAAGAGTTGAGGGCGCGCGTTGAAAGAGGTCTTGGCCTGATGGGTCAGTGATGAGGCTTTCCCGGATGAAACGGGAATGAGGCAGAGGGCCAGAGTGAGGATCGACCAGATGCGCGAGTTTTTTAACATGGCGCTGATCTTGGGGCGAACTTCGAGAGACCTCAAGTTGGATTTCTGTTAGGAATTTGGGCATCGAGCGGCGATACTCAGTTCCATATGCTGCCTGACTTCTCCTCCACCGCGACTTTGGACGTCCTCTCAACCTTTTTGTTTCTTTTCGCCGTGATCCACACTTTCCTAGTGAGGTGGTTTCAACGGTTGGCGAAAAAGTTTCCTCACGGTTCGGTTGGGGGAAATCTTTTTCATTTGCTCGGCGAAGTCGAAGTGGTTTTTGGACTTTGGGCGGGGTTGTTTGTTTTGTTTTCGTGGGGACTCAAAGGCGGCGATGAGACGATCGCCTATTTGGAAGACCGCAACTTTACTGAGCCTGCCTTTGTTTTCGTCATCATGACCATCTGCTCAACCCAGCCGGTTTTGTCGGCTGCACGGCAGCTCATTTCGGGATTGAGCCGAGGGATACCGGTGCCCCCCGGGATCGCATTTACTTTTACAGCGCTTTTCGTCGGCCCCCTCCTGGGGAGTTTCATTACGGAGCCTGCGGCTATGACCGTCACTGCGCTCTTGCTCTTGGAGAATGTCTACTCGAAGCACATTTCGTTAAAGCTCAAGTACGCAGTGTTAGGTGCGCTGTTTGTGAATATTTCGATCGGCGGCGTGTTGACTCCCTACGCTGCGCCACCCGTTCTGATGGTCGCGACGGATTGGGGTTGGGACACTTCGTTCATGATGAAGACATTTGGCTGGCGCGCAATCCTGGCGACATTCGTCATTGCGGCTGGGACCGTCTGGGCGTTTCGAAACGAGCTCAAGAACGTCAAACCCGTCTTTGGGGTAAAAGAAGAGCAGCAAGCTGATCGCACGGAAATGAAAATCCCGGCCTGGGTGAAGCTCGTTCACATCGGCTTCCTTGTTGCGATTGTGCTGATGTCGCACCACCTCGTGATCTTTGGGGCTCTTTTCCTCTTCTTCTTGGGTTTGGTTTCCGTCACGCGAGAATACCAGCGGGAGATCAAACTTCGAGAAGGTCTGCTGGTTGCGTTCTTCCTCGGTGGGCTGGTGGTGCTTGGGGGGCCTCAACGCTGGTGGCTTGAGCCGCTTCTGTCAGCGCTCAATGAGACCTCCCTGTATTTCGGGGTGACGGCCCTGACCGCCATCACCGATAACGCGGCTCTCACCTACTTGGGTGCGCAGGTTCCCACACTCTCCGACGGATCAAAAATAGCCTTGGTGGCAGGTGCCGTTTCAGGCGGTGGGTTGACAGTCATTGCCAATGCTCCGAACCCTGCGGGTTACGGCATCCTGAATCGTTCATTTGGAGACGAGGGCATCAGTCCTGGCAAACTTTTCCTGGCAGCTTCGCTCCCGACGCTCGTCGTGATCATCGCGTTCTGGGTTCTCTAACTCTAAGTCCATTTAAGCGGGCGGGTTTCGACTCAACCTTTTTTAGAGATATCAGTTAGCCACTGGGATTTGCGGCATGAGGGTTGCTCTGGGGTTCGTGCGGAACGGCTCACTCTTGAGTATATTGAAAGGAAACCCTCATGAATTTTGAAACGTCGACTCCCGTCGGATTAGCGAATCACTCCCTCCAGATGCAGCGCACAAATCGGCTTCTCGTCCGAGCAGTGCTGTTCTCTTCCTTGGTCTTGGCTCTTCAGGTGATGAGTGCCTGCACTGTGACCCGTGAATACGCGGGCGATAAAAAGCGCCAGCAGCAGGAGATGGCAAAGAGCAAGGCCACGAGCGAGGAGCGCATGCGTGAAATGCACGCTCAGATGGAACAGGAGCGCGCCCGTTTGCAGTCCATGGAGTGGAAGCAGCGCCTCCAGACCGCAACGGTCCAAATGCAGGATAAACTGCGCTTTCGAACAGGTAGCGCCGACCTCAACGACGAGGCCCGCGAGGAGCTAAGAAAGTTGGCTAGCCTCTTGATTGAAAAGCCGGGCGAGAAGCTCCGCTTGAAAGGGTACACCGATAGCCGGGGTGCTCCGACGATCAATCAGGCTTTGGCACGGTCCAGGGTTGAAGCGGTTCGAAGCGAACTCATTGCGCAGGGTGTTCAGGCGGATCAGATTGATGTGGTGGTGGAAGGGGAGTCGCGGCCAATCGCGACGAATACGACCGCTGCGGGACGCGCGAAGAACCGACGCGTTGAAGTCGAGGTCTTAGGACCCCCTGCCGGTTGAGCATTTCAGTTTGGAGCCGAATTGACCGTTGACCGTCCGACGAGGGCCGAGATAAGTCAAAATCTCTCTGCCGCTCAAAGACGCCGATGTAGCTCAGTTGGTAGAGCAACGCTTTCGTAAAGCGTAGGTCACCGGTTCGAGTCCGGTCATCGGCTCCATTTTACCACCGAAATAATTCAGGAAAATAGAACCTCCCCAGAGGGGGAACTCGGGCGCTTCGGCCGTAAATCCACGGTAAATCCAACTGGCAGGGCCCACGGCGCGAGTTCGCTGCTACTCGCAAAACAAGAATTTCAAGACTACGCCGATCCGATGTGCGGCTTCCGCTCGCATTGATGAGCGCGAGCTGGACTTAAATCTAGGTCAAAACGCGAAAGGCCTTGCTGCCTGTTACGACAGCAAGGCCCATCATGAAAAGATTGGAAAACCCTCTCAGAAGTAGAAGTATAAGTTGATGGCGTCCAATTTTACCGTTGAGATGGATTCTGATTCGTAAAGATAGGCATTGTAGGTGAGTCGTGGCCCGACTCCGAACCAACTCGCGAAGTTATAGTTAGCGCCTACGTTCAAGCCCAATGTGCGGGTGACTGCGCCGCTATTTCTAACCAAGTTGCCAAATACAAAAGATGCCCCCGTGTAAGCGGAAAGATTCATCGTGTTCCAGAAATGATAAGTTGCGGCGGGGCCAATTGAAATATCAGACTGGTTTGACGAAAAAGCCGTCGTCGAGAAACCAGTCTGAAGCCCAAGGGCGAGACGGTCGATCACAAAGTATTCGACTCGAGGCCCCATTGTCATGATGACACCCTGTGAAGTCCCATACCCGCCACCAATGGAATTAAGTGAAACCGAAAGGTCATTGGCGTTAATGTTGATGGAAGGAGCGGTGCTCTCGGCGACGTTCTGAACAGGTTCTTGTGACGCGAAGGAAAACTGACCTAAAAATAAAACCGCGAGTGTGGCGGTACCCTTGAATTTTATTGACGCACCATACCAATCAGGCATCGGAAATCAACCCTTTTGAATTAAATAGTTTCTGAGTGCGTCCCGTGGTTCGCGGCTACCCGCAAAACAAGCCATTGAGGGTCAATTTTTTGCTTTGATGATAGGGCGCATCGCGTTCTGCGTTCGCGAGATCAATTTTAAATTATTGGGGATGAATAAGATGACAATGACAAAGATTACGTGCGCAATTGCTTTGCTTCTAGGTTCCTCAGCGGCGCTGGCCTCGGAGACCGTGACGGTATCGACCGATTTCGCGGCGAATACGTGCTTCTACGAGCCCGGCGCGGCCGAATGCAGCGCCGAAGCGAGCGATTTCCAGAACATCAAAATCGTGCTGAACGAGAAGGATGGCGAGACGCTGGGCAGCTGGACCACGACCTTTCAGGAAGAAAACGAAACTTTCGTCGCGACAATTGAAGTCGAAAAAACCAGTAAACCAACGCAATATTATTTCACGCTCTCCTTGAGAACCTTGGGTGA
>CANMSW010000031.1 GCA_947500275.1 Bacteriovoracaceae bacterium
CAGGGAATTGAGTTTGACTACTGCTGTGTTCACGCCGCCCAAGAGCTGCGGGCCATGGGCTATGAAGCCATCATGGTAAACTCAAATCCTGAAACAGTGAGCACCGACTTTGATATCTCCGATAAACTCTACTTTGAGCCTCTGACCGTAGAGCACATTTTGAATATCGCGAGGCTCGAAAAGCCGATCGGCGCCATCGTCCAGTTCGGCGGCCAGACCCCCTTGAAACTCGCAAAGGCACTCGAAGCGGGCGGACTCAAGATTTTGGGCACCTCGGTCGAAAGTATCGATCTAGCCGAAAATCGAGAACGCTGTGACGCCCTCGTACGAGAACTCCGCCCCATGGGCCTACAGCTTCCCCCTGCTGCGATTGCTCGAACCCGCGAAGAGGCGATTGAAAGAGCTAAGTCTCTTGGATTCCCCGTGCTGGTTCGCCCCTCCTACGTCTTAGGCGGAAAAGCGATGAAGATTGTGCGTTCCATGGAGTATTTGGAACGCTATATTGATGAGGCCATTCGCGTCAGTGATGACCAGCCCGTGCTGATCGACCGTTTCTTGGATCATGCGATCGAAGTCGATGTCGACGCGATCTGTGATGGCGTTCGAACTCTCGTCGGGGGAGTCATGGAGCACATCGAGGAGGCCGGAGTTCACTCGGGTGATAGTGCCTGCTCCCTCCCCGCCCCTCTCCTCTCTCGTGTCATGCAGGACAAAATTCGAACCATTACGCGAGAGCTTGCAAAGCGACTTCAAGTCCGCGGACTGATGAACGTCCAGTTCGCCGTTCAAGGAGAAACCCTCTACCTGCTTGAAGTGAATCCACGCGCATCTCGAACCGTGCCATTTGTCGCCAAGGCGGTGGGCCACCCTCTTGCACGAATCGCGACTCGCGTGATGTTGGGGAGAGCACTCAAAGAACAGGGGTTTGAAAAAGACTTTGATCTGGGCCTCGATACTTTCAATGTCAAAGCACCGGTCTTTCCATTTCATAAATTTCCCGGCGTGGACGTCCTCCTCGGGCCTGAGATGAAGTCCACAGGCGAAGTGATGGGGCGAGCCCATACTTTCGCCGAGGCCTATGCGAAAGCACTCCTGGCGGCAGGAACTCGATTGCCACGCACAGGGCGAGTCTTCATATCAGTTCGAGACGAAGACAAGCCCGCGATCCTCCCGATGGCGCGGCACCTGACTGAAATTGGATTTGAAGTTCATTCCACCGGTGGCACTGCTGAATTCTTAATGAAGAATGATGTCCGTGTTCAGCGAATCAACAAGGTCTCCGAGGGATCCCCACACTGTGTGGATGCCATTCGCGAGGGTCGCTTCGCTTTCGTCATCAATACAACGGCGGATGAAAATGCAGTCGTCGATAGCTTCACGATCCGTCGCGCCGCACTAGAACGACGCATGCCGTATAGTACTGTGATCGCCTCAGCACGGGCGATGCTTCACAGTATCCGAGAACTCACGAATCACCCTGAAAGTACCTGGTCAGGCGAGGTCTTCCCTTTATGAGCACTCCTACTCCTTCAACGTCCCCCTGCTGGAACTGCGGCCACGCTTTAGGCGCGCTGGACTTTGGGCGGGCCGACACCTGCGAGAAATGCGGGCGCCCGACGAAAGTCTGCAAAAACTGCGTTCTCTTTGACCCGATGGCGAATAACCAATGCCGCGAGTCATCCGCAGAGCGCGTCGTCGATAAAGAGCGTTCAAATTTTTGCGATTGGTTCAAGCCTCGCCAGGGAGGCTCCAATGCAGGCGCCGCCTCCCGGGATTCCATGAAGGCGGCGGCCGAGGCACTCTTCAAGAAAAAAGGATAATCAGGATTTTTTTACCGAATAGCCTGCGGCGAGCCAATCCCCCATGCCACTGCTTCCGATGCAGACGAGGTTCTTTAATCCTGCCTGCGACAACGCTTGATGCGCCATGGTTGCCCGTCCGCCTCGCATGCAATGGATAATCACGCGGTCATACTGAGACAGATCGGAAGCATGCTTCGCAACCTCGTCGTGGGGGGTATTTTTCGCCCCAGCAATGTGCCCTTCAGCGAACTCCTCGGGGGAGCGCACGTCAAGGATGAGGTCGTTGGGCCCAAGCTTTGGAAGCTGTGCGTGCAGGTCGTGCATGGTTTTCATGGCCCCGATCCTACGCAGATCCCGTACCGAGGAAAAGCTCGTTTTACCTATGGCCATCGCCTTGAATTGGCCGTTCAGTGCCGATAGAACAAGAGAATCATGAGTAAACCTTCCCATCAGCCTGATCACGCACAAAACAAAGCTCCCGACCTTGCCACACTCAAAGCCCGAGTGCAGCGCCCCAAGCGCGCGATCGTCACCGCAGGAATGCCCTACGGAAATGGCCCGGTTCACATCGGGCATCTCGCGGGAACGCAGATTCCTGCCGACGTTTACGCGCGTTACTTGCGAATGCTCATCGGCAAAGAAAATGTGCTCTATGTCAATGGGAGCGACGACCATGGGTCTACAAGCGAGCTCGCGGCATTGCAGGCTGGAAAATCCATTCCCGACCACCTCGCCGCCATCCACGCCAAACAGAAGCGAACGCTCGACCGTTTCGATATAAGCGTTGATATTTACACCGGCACATCCCGTTCCGAGTGTTTCCCGATCCAGGCCCCCCTCGCCCAAGATTTCGTCCGCAAGCTCCACAAAAATGAAATGCTCGAAAAGCGTGTCAGTAAACAATGGTTCGACCCAAGCCTGGGGCGATTCCTCCAAGACCGCTTTGTTCGTGGCAAATGCCCGAACGCGAAGTGCGAAAACACGGGGGCCTATAGCGACGAATGTGACGCTTGCGGAACCAAGTACGATCCCACCGAACTCCTGACTCCAAAAAGCGCTCTCTCCGATGCAACCCCTGAACTGCGAGATACGGTTCACTGGTGGCTCGATATGTGGAAAGTCTCTGAACCCCTCCGTGAGTGGATTCAATCGAAGGAGAAAACTTGGCGCCAAAACGTATATACCGAAGTCCTCAACACCGTGCTCCCAGCCTTGAGCTTCGACAATATTCACGAGCCCAAATACAAAGAATTGAAAGCGGATCTTCCTAAACATAAGAGCAAGTATGCCGCCGGAAAAAAAGTGCAGGCCCAGTTTGAAAACAAGGCCGACCTTTTACGCGCGCAGGAACAGCTTTCCTCTTTTGGAATTCCTACGGAACTCCTGGATGGCTGGGCCCACCGCTCCATTTCACGCGACGTGAGCTGGGGCATTCCGATGCCGAAGGAGCTCGACCCCGAAATGGAAGGGAAGACTCTTTATGTTTGGCCAGACTCGCTCATTGCACCGATTGCCTTCACACAAGTCGCATTGAAAGCCCAAGGAAGAGACCCTTCTTTATACGAGGACTTCTGGAAAAATCCGGAATCACGCGTGTATCAGTTTCTGGGCCAGGACAACGTCTACTTCTATGTCTTGATGCAAGGCGCGATGTGGCTTGGGACTCAACCCGACCCGCAGCGCCTTCCGCAAAAAGGCGAACTCCAAATGACCGAGATTCTGGGGTGCTTTCACTTGCTGATGGACGGCGAAAAAATGAGCAAGTCAAAAGGAAACTTCTACACGGATGAACACCTGATCGATCAGATGGGCTTCACGGCCGATCAGGTCCGTTACTACCTTTCGACTTTGAGCCTTCCCGACAAACCTTCCAGTTTTGATATGCCGGTATTCAAAGAACGCAACCGGTTCCTGGCTGGGCCGATGAATGCCGCTTTCGAAAAACCGATCGCTGCTTGTCGTTCGAAGTTTGATGGCGTCATTCCGGATGGAAAGCTGAACGAAAAAGTAGAGCAGGAAACCACTCGTTTGGTTGCGCGCTACTTCAAAGCCATGGAGAAAGCGGATTACCCCGTATTATTGGGTGCGATCGAGAACTACGCCCGCCAGATCAATAGCTTGTTTACGCAATTCAAGCCCCATGATGATCGCTTCCCCGAACAAGAACGGCGCGATGCTCTTTACTCCTGCTTCTACGTCCTAAAGAACTTGCTGATCATGCTTCACCCGTTCGTCCCGTCGACCATGGAGAAGTTACGCCTGTCCCTGAACCTGCCAGAAACCATTTACGCAGTGAGTGAGTTGGGAACTGGAATCGCCGCAGGGCATCGAATCGGCGAAAAACTGCAATATTTCCCGGCTGTGGACGAACCTTCCGCGCCAGAGAGCAACTGAGCACTAAAAAGGCTACGAGCTGATTCAAGGCAAAAAAAAGAACGGGTGCCCCGGTCTGGTGCACCCGTTCTTGATTCAACTGAGCGTTGAGCTTCTTACTTGTGCTCTTCAGTGTGCTCACCTTCTTTGTGCTCACCTTCTTTGTGCTCATCAGCATGTGCAGCTTTGTGCTCTTCAGCGTGTGCAGCTTTTTTAACAGCCTTTTTCTTTCCGTGATGCGCATCATGATGCTCTTCAGCAGGAGCAGCACTTGCCGAAGCGGTTGGAGCTGGAGCTGCGTGCTCATCTGCACGAACCGCTTTCACGCCCATCATCGATGCAACAACAACGAAAGAAACAAGAACGATTGCCTTCTTCATAAGAAGATTCTCCCTAGTAGTGAGGTTAACAGTTTCAACTAATACTTTCAGGCTACGCCTGAATCTGGCTTTTGTTGATCCAAAATTTGAGTCCGCAGGACTTCTGAACAATGAATGACGATAGGAAATCGGCAGAACCCTGACAGGATGAAATATCAAGCAACACAAACGAAAACAGGGCCTTTCGGCCCTGTTAGGTTTTTGACACGGAATTTGAAAAGTTGCCTGAGCGACTGCGGCTGCTCTTAGACCGCGAACCGGAAGTGCATGATATCCCCGTCTTTCACGACGTACTCTTTACCTTCCAAGCGAAGAGCACCCGCATCTCGAATAGCGGGTTCACTTTTGTGCTTCATTAAATCGTCGTAATGAAAGACCTCAGCCTTAATGAAACCTTTTTCGAAGTCCGTGTGAATCACGCCCGCGGCCTGAGGCGCTTTAAAGCCTTTCTCAATAGTCCATGCGCGCACTTCGGTTTCGCCGGCAGTGAAGTAAGTTTGCAGCCCCAGCAGATCGTAGCCAGCGCGAATGACGCGATTCAGGCCGGGCTCTTCCATCCCCATATCGGCCAAGAACGCCGCTTTCTCTTCCTCGGCGAGCTCCGAAATCTCGCTCTCAATCTTTCCGCAGATCGGCACCACTAAGCTGCCCTCGCTTGCGGCATGGTCCATCACTTTTTTCAGATAAGGGTTTTTATCAAGGGCCCCTAAGTCGGACTCATCTACGTTGGCGACATACATGGCTTTCTTTGCCGTGATCAGATGGTAGTCGCGAATCAAGAGCAACTCTTCAGCGGTAAGATTCAAGGAACGAACGGTTTTCCCTGCCTCTAACGCAGGCTTGACGCGCTCGATTACCCCGAACACTGCTGCCGCCTTTTTGTCGTTCGCTCGCGCAGTCTTTTGTAGGTTGGCGTATCGCTTGGTGATGGTATCGAGATCGGCGAAGATCAGTTCCATATCAATAACGCCAATATCCCGGATGGGATCAACCGAGCCATCCACGTGGATCACATTCGGATCAGAAAAACACCGGACCACATGAGCAATCGCATTCGTTTCGCGAATGTGGCCAAGGAACTGGTTTCCTAGGCCCTCGCCCTTCGAAGCACCCTTCACGAGCCCCGCGATATCCACGAAGGTCATATCGGCTGGAACGAGCTTCTGCGGTTTGATGTATTGGCTGATGTCCTTTAGGCGTTGATCGGGAACCTTTACGATCCCCGTATTGGGGTCGATGGTGCAGAAAGGGTAGTTAGCCGCTTCCGCCTTGGCCGAAGTCAAAGCATTGAAAATAGTCGACTTACCGACGTTCGGGAGACCAACGATTCCACACTGAAAGCCCATGATTCACACCTGCAATTTGATCGATTTAGGGAGAGCCGCCACCCTAGGGCAAATGCGGCCCGAAGTTGAGTCCAAAGTGGGCCTTTCCTAAGAAAAAGATGGCTTTCTCTCGTCCCCTGAGAGGCCAAGGGCCTTTTTTGACGCTATGCAACAAAAGGAGTACCCAACCGGGTATGCGAACCTTCTTTAGGAACCTCCTTTCCGCGACCCTATCAGCCGGCTTGGCCTCTGCGGCCTATGCCTATGAGCCCATTCATTCGACCTCCCAGCTCGTGCGGCCCATCGCGGAGAACATGGTTCGAGTCCCCGGCGCGCGCGTGGTTTTGGCGGACTATGGACTTCTCAGAAAGGATTTTT
Source organism: Bacteriovoracaceae bacterium (assembly GCA_947500275.1). GTDB lineage: Bacteria > Bdellovibrionota > UBA1018 > UBA1018 > UBA1018 > CANMSW01. The sequence goes on from CANMSW010000031.1 coordinate 6,259, forward strand.
CCGTCCTGCGCGGCCGGACAGATGCACAAGTGGATGATTGGATCCTCCAAAACACGGCTTATCAATCCGAAGGGCAAGTCCGTCAGAGCATCGTGAACACTCAGATTGAGACTGGCGCAGAAACCGTTCGCGCCTTTCGCCCATCCGGCTATGGCCGGGCCATCGTTTTCCAAGTCGACCCTACCCACTTCATTGACGCCAAAGGCACGGGAGTACGACTGGACCAGATTCCTCACGCTGCCGGCCATGGGGACGGACTCGCCAGTCTGGGCGAAGTCACTCGTGAGTTCCTTTACGAAAAGCTCATCCAGACGGTCCTCACCCACAGCGGAAGTCGCCGCGAAACGGTCGGCCATTATGCAGTCATCGACTGGGGCTTCGACGTCATCCATGCAGACGGGACCACCAGCCCAGCAGGGATGATTCTGCGTCAAGCACACCCGCGTCTCGATTCAGACCAGTCTCTGTTTCGCCCATCGACGGCCCGCGAGGTTGAACTCAATCTGCGTCCCTATGGCATTACGACGGCTGGTGCCTACCGTACCCAACGTATCGAGTGGATCAATGTTCAGGGCACAAGCGATGGCGCCATCTTAGACTTTGGAGCCTACCTGGGGGTCGAGAAATTTGAGCGGGCCGCTGCGAACTTCAACGATTACCTCCCCATTTTGCGCCCAGACCAAATTGAATTCGTACAACCCCGTGCTGAAATCAGAGTCCCTCTGGAAATGTGGGGCACAACGGTGAGTCGCATTGCAGATCCGAAGCTCGACAATCCGTGGATCTGGTCGCATGAGCTTGCCAAAAACTATCGCCGCGGAATCGCCGAGCGCCGTTCGTTCGGGCAACACTTTGATAACTTAGTGGGAAGATATCGCAGACAGCTTCTCTGGCAACCGGGTGAGGTTACCCCAGGCGTGCTTTCCAAACTCGAGCACTTGGTCGAATGCCTTCGCTCGATCCACTAATCCTCAGTCTTTAGCTCAGGAAAAACTACTTCACGCCTTAGGCTGAGGCGACTCGCGTCGATTGAAGCGGTTCATCGCCTGAGTCATCTGCCCCTTGATGATGAGCTCCACTGCGCTTGCGGCATCATCCAAAAAAGGATCCAGCTCGTTCAGTTCAGACTGCGAAAAACTTTGCAGCACCCAGTCCACTGTTTGAATCCGTAACTGCAGTTTGGATGGGTGACCAATCCCTATCCGCACGCGATGGTATCCATTTTGGCCGGAGCCTAGACACTCATCTATGGATTTGAGACCGTTATGCCCGCCTGGACTCCCACCCGTCTTGAGTCTCAGGGTCAAAGGATCGAGATCCAATTCATCATGAATGACAACCAAGTCCGTCGGCTCGCACTTGTAGAATTGATAAAGCGGGGCCACGCAACGCCCTGACAGATTCATGTAGGTAAGTGGCTTAATCAGAAGAACTTTCTCACCATCCACCTTTGCTTCGAAAACTTCTCCCTGATTCTTCACCGATGGCCCGGTTGCACGCCATCGATCAATCAGGCGATCAATGGCGAGAAATCCAGCATTATGCCGCGTGGTTTCGTACTTTGGTCCTGGATTTCCCAATCCGACAACGATCTTCATATCAAATGAACAGGCTGCTCACGCTGTCGTAGTTGTGAATCCGATGAATCGCTTCAGCAAGAAGATCAGAAACCGTGAGCTGTTGTATTTTGGGGCACGCTTGGGCTGCTGGCGACAGAGGAATGGTGTCAGTCACGATGACTTTCTCGATCTTGGAATTCGAGATGCGCTCGATCGCCGGCCCAGAAAGAACACCGTGTGTCGCGACTGCATAAACTTTCGTCGCACCGTGAGCCAATACCGCATTCGCGGCCTCAGTTAATGTCCCTGCGGTGTCGATCATATCGTCGATGATGATCGCCACTTTTCCGCTCACGTCACCGACGACGTTCATCGCCTTCGCTACGTTCGGACCCGTTCGTCGCTTGTCGATCATCGCAACGGTTGCTTCCAGTCTTTTGGCGTAGGCACGAGCCCGCTCCACACCGCCGGCATCTGGACTGACAAAAACAACGCCCTCCACCCCGGCCATCTCTTTACGCAAGTATTCGACTAAAACGGGGAGAGCAAAAAGGTTATCAAAAGGTATATCAAAAAATCCTTGAATCTGCCCGGCATGCAAATCCATCGACACGACGCGAGTCGCACCCGCCGTTACAATCAAGTCAGCCACTAGTTTGGCGCTGATCGGGGTCCGCGGCGCCACTTTCCGGTCCTGGCGCGCATATCCGAAATAAGGGACGATGATATTGATTTCCTTCGCGCTCGCACGTTTCAGCGCATCGATCAAAATCAGAAGCTCCATCAAAGCTTCATTCACGGGAGCACAGGTACTTTGAACAATGTAGACATCACGACCGCGGACGTTTTCTTTTACTTCAATAAACATCTCGCCATCGCTGAACCGTCGAAACTCGACGTGTCCCAATGGCTTACCCAGCTTTGCACAAATTTTTTCCGCTAAAGGACGATTGGAATTCCCTGAAAGAATGACCCATTCCCGCAAGCGCATTGGCCGTGTCTCCCGCCTGTGCCGAAGTTTAACTGAGTTAAACAGCGGATAGCCTAGGATCCCCCCACTCGACAATCAGGAGTTGCCGAGGTGCGAAATTTCCTCGCAGTTGAGGCATCAAGCGACCGGGGGGCGAGTCGCTTGAAACTCCTGATTTTTTTCGCAAATCTCTAGGAATTGGCTGCATTGGGGGTGCTGGTTACGCCAATTCAAAGCAGCCATCCTGAGATCCAAATAGGCTAGCGCCACTGCCAAGTCCCAACCTGCCTGAGTCGGGTCAGATCCGGCGCCCCAAAAGTCGGGATGCCGACCGAGATCTGACTCCACGCGATCCAACGTCCTCCGAATTGCATTTTCATGCTCGGCCAAGACTTCGGGGTCCGGGGCTCCGGCTCGGGCCCGCTCCAAGAAATGAGCGACGGTGGCTGTCATCAGGCCGGTAGCCCACCTCGAGCGGAGGCGAACTCGTGGACGGTTAACCGAATGGACGGGCCAGATCGGGGACAGACTCGACCTGGCAAGGACGGGTGACTCATCCAGAACGTCCAAAATCGTATCGGAATCAGGAATCCACTCACCTGAAGCTGGATCGAAGAACACGGGGACTAACGCCAAGGGATTGGACTCCAAGAGTTCAGGCGACGGCTGAAAAACGTCCGTCATTCGAACGTCGTGGGGAACGCCCCGCATCCCGAGCGCAAGGCGAATTCGCCTCGCAAACGGAGACCGAGGCGTCGCAATCAAAACAATGCCATCCGGATTATTCGTCATGGTCCCCTTCTTCGTTCCCTTCCCCTGCCTTCGCATTTTCGTGGGGCACTCCCGCCTCGGACGAAGCTAATCCAGCTGGCCGGATTTCCGGGTGACGAATGAAGCCCCCCAAATGCGCAGTGTTTGCCAAGAAGCCCGCCGACACGACACCTAAAGCGAGTGAAGCCCACTGAGCCTTCGACTCCAGGGATTCGCGCCTCATCCGCCCCAATGCGAGTCCACCTGCTGCGACCACTCCCGTCAATGCGAGCACCACGAGCGTCGCCTCCGCCGCTTCTTCATGGTCGTGAATCAACGACTCCGAAACGCCGGGGAGATCTTCGATTTTTTCTTCTGCCGGCTCACCGCTGAAGTAGGCAGGTAGAGTAGTCAGGGCAGCGAAAGCGAGAAGAGCCAAGCCCGTCCGACGTACCGATGAATTTTTTAAAAGGAGCCCGGAGAGTAAAACGAGAGTCGCAAAAAGACTCCCAACGACCGGAAGGTGGTTGGTCAGAAGATGCAACTGAGCGCCGTTGAAGTTCATTTTTTTCTCCTGATTCAAGAGGATTTCTTCTGCCGTCTTGACGTCTAGATACCACCCCAACCCGTTCGAGCGAACCCGACAAATTTCAAAGGCGAACTTTTCTTCGACGCGTCGTCACAAGTCCTCAGGGGCCGAGCGCCCCTCGAAGCTCCAGGCGTTTCGCAACATCACGCGCCCCATGAACGCAGACATCAAACTTGTTCATCGGGATGATATCGCGAGTTGATGGAGCGATCCGATCCATTCTGGGTTCGGGGCGTTGCTGAACCTTAACGCGGCGCACTCTGCACTTTCGAGCGGATTCAATCTAAACTCCACACAGAAACATTGACTCTTGCGTAAGCGAAGGATAGCCCGTCGGCACGTTCAAATATAAGCCGGAGATTCGGTCCGGTGTTTCTACCAGGCTCCTAATGCCTGACTATTTGGGGGTTCATCGTGTCTCAGATCTCGTTTCGTTCAGCTCGACTCGGAATCGTTCTCTCCCTCTTCCTCAATCTTTTTTCAGTGGTTCAAGCGCAGGCTGCGCTTGAAAAGAGATATCCTACTTCACCCTCACCTGATCTTACTCCAGGCGCCCTTTGCGAACGCCCGACAAGAAAGCGGTACGACGAAGGGATCGCATACTGCGAACGCGATGTGGACTCCTCACTGAAACGCGAAATCATGGAAAACTACGATCGGAAATATGGCTACCGCGTGACCCAAATGGAACGGAGCCTTTTCAAAATCGATCACTTCATTCCGCTCTGCATGGGTGGCAGTAACCAAGAAACCAACCTGTGGCCTCAGCACAGCTGGGTTTACGAACAAACTGATCCACTCGAAGGGCTTTCTTGCGAGAAGATGGCACAGGGAAAACTCCTTCAGAGAGACGCCGTGGCCATGATCCGTGAGGCAAAACTGAATCTCGAGCGAGTGCCCGCCATTCTCGCACGAATTAAAGCTCTCTGATATACGCGCCTACTTCGAGGTAGGCAAACCGGCTTCGCACCAACCACGCCAGCCGCCATCCATCGAGACGACATGGGTATACCCCATCTTCTGGAGTGCTTCTGCAGCAAGTGCTGATCTGAATCCTCCACCACAGTAGAGGATGATTTCTTTAGACTTTTCCGGGATCTCGGACTCGATATCCCGCTCGATCACGCCTTTGCCCAGGTGGATGGCGCCTTTAATGTAGCCCTCTGCCCACTCATCGTCTTCTCGAACGTCGACTAAAACAAACGAGTCTTCCCCTTTTTTTATACGAGCTGCAACTTCAGCAACGTTCGTTTCACGAATCACGCGTTTACTGTCGTTCACGAGTTTCAGAAAGGCTTCGTTATGTTTTTTCATTTAGTTTTATCCCTTTTTTTGAACCGTAATTTTGCGAGTTTCTCGCTGACCAGAAGCGTCCCGCAACTGCTCGCGTAACCAATCACGAAGCAGGGCAGTGGCCGGCGTGAGCGTCCGATCCCTAAGCCAAGCTGCGCTAATTGTATTCTTGAGCGAGCGTCCACTCCCTCGGAAGACCTCGATATCATGGCCCTCGTTCCTGAGCTTTTGAATCAAATGGTCTGAAAGTACCCCAGCACCGAGCCCACCCATGACCAAGCGGGCCACTCCCTGCACATCGACCACCGTCGCGCGCAAGTTTAAGCGGAGGGCTTGACTACCCAAATGGTGTTGGAACCAAAGCCGGAGAATGGCTTCGTCTTTCTGATAATCCACGAAAGGGAGGGTCTCAAAAAAACGACGATCCCGGGTGCCAAGCGCTGCCTCGAGGTCTTTCGTACTTTTTGGTTTCCCGCCTAGTTCCATCGATTGCCGAAGCAAGGATTGGGAGACACAGAGCTCAAGCACTTCATCATAAACGGGAGAGGTATCGATTCGGCGGTCAATTGCCATATCATCGACAAATGCAAAATCCATCTCACCCGCGACCAACGCTTCGCTCATCACACCTGCAAATCCAAAGCGAACGCTAAACTTTACCGAGGGGTGTTGCTTACCGAACTCGGCCAAAAGTGGAAGGATCACATTATGCCCAAACTCAATCGGCATCCCCACTGTCACTAAGCCTGAGACCTGGCGGCCTCCACTCTTAATGTCAGTCAAAGCTTGCTCGATCTCACCCAGACTGCGCTGACACCGCTCATAAAGCGTTTGCGCCTCAGCCGTTGGCACCATCCGCCCCTTGATACGGTCGAACAGCGTTACACCCAGCATTTCTTCAAATGCTTTTAAGTGCTGACTGACACCGCTTTGGGTCAAATGGAGCTCTTGAGCTGCTGCGGTCACGCTTTTCGCTCGGAGCACCACTTCAAAGATTCTCAAGTGATTCAGATTCAGCTGATCGATAATCATGGGTTTTGTGTTCTTCCGTCTCTCGGAAATACACTCCTCCCATTGAGCTTCACTGGCAAGACCGGAAGCCCTAATCGACCCTCCAAAACCTGAAGGCTCTTTGAATCTTTTTTCCTCCCCCAATTGGGGAGGACCCGATCCAACTTTGCTTTCTCAACTCTACCCAGGGATATACCCCTTGGTCTCTCCTGCCCCTTTCGGACTCTCCGGAAGCCCAATCTGCTTCTACCCCGAGAGTGCAGCAAACATTCTGCTGCGTTAGCTTGGAGAAACCCCCGGCCTAGCACGGGGGCGCACTCAGGCCGGGTTCGCGTTTCCCTGGGAATCCATTCCTGTCCACGCAATCCTTCGACGCACTACTGAAATTCTTTTGGTACTAGCCGGCTGAAAAATGAGGGGAGGTTTCGATCCCGAGGGTCAAAACCCCCTCCCCGATTCAGTTGTTCCGACCGTCGTGATCCCCGCCGGCCAATTAGCCGATCAACTTGAGAGCCATTTGTGGGTTCTGGTTCGCTTGCGAGAGAACCGAGACACCAGCCTGAGACAAGATATTCTGCTTAGTCAATTCAGCAGACTCCTGTGCGACGTCCACATCGCTGATCCGGCTCTTCGCTCCTGCCAAGTTTTCTTCATAAACTTGCAAGTTCGAGAAAGTCGAAGACAAGCGGTTTTGGAGTGCCCCGAGTTCGGCGCGGCTTTCCGAGAGGCTCCGAATGGCGCCATCCAGTTTACCCAAGTTCTGTTGGGCTGATTCGCGATCAGCGACTGTGATCCCCTCAATTCCCAATTTTTTGGACGAAATTTCTGTCTTTTGACGATCGTAGTAAACCCGGTCATTCGTGGCGTCGTTGTTCATACCGATTTGGATATGAAGCGAATCACCATCGCCATTCAAAAGTTTTAAACCGTTGAACTCAGTCACGTTCGATACTCGGTCCATCTCTGCGCGAAGGACCTGAACTTCTTTGTCGATGAAGCCCCGTTCCACATCAGAGATCGTATCGGATGCTGACTGAACCGACAGTTCTCGTAACCGAATGAGCACGTTCGACATTTCGTTC